>NZ_JAPVZN010000009.1:0-66994 GCF_041432385.1 Streptococcus sp. 27098_8_91 | reverse complement strand
ATCTACGTACCAATCGTAAATGATGTGAAGAAACCAACTAAACAAACAGTTAAGTTTGAAGGAGCAGGCGATAAGACTCCAGCCGACAAGGTCCAAGACGACTTCACATTCACTGGTAAAGTAAACAAAGCTTCTGGAACTACAACATGGACTGAGAAGAGCCATACTTACGGTAAGGTATCTGTACCAGTAATTCCAGGTTACTACGCTGATAAGACAGAAGCCGGTGGTAAGACAGTTACTCCAGAAAATCCTGAAGTAGTAGAGATTGTTACCTATAAACCACTTGGAAGCTTGGTTCCAAAATCTGATGATCCTAAATTCCCATCAACACCAGATGTGAAATATCCAAATGATCCAACAGATCCAACAAAACCAGGTAAACCAGTTGTTCCAGACGTACCAGGCTACAAACCATACTTGCCAGATCCAAAAGATCCAAGCAAACCAGGTAAACCAGTAGAACCAGGTAAGGAACTTCCAAACCTTCCAACAAACCCAGGTGATGACACACCAATCATCTACGTTCCAATTGTACCAGTAACTCCAGAGAAACCAGTAACTCCAGAGAAACCAGTGACTCCAGAGAAACCAGTAACTCCAGAGAAACCAGTAACTCCAGAGAAACCAGTAACTCCAGAGAAACCAGTAGCTCCAGAGAAACCAGTAGCTCCAGAGAAACCAACCTCTGCTAAAGAAAATACTCCTCAGTTGCCAAATACTGGTACTGAAGATCATACTAGCTTAGCAGCACTTGGACTTCTTGGAGTAATGAGTGGATTTGGACTTGTAGTTCGTAAGAAAAAAGAAGATTAAAATAAAAATTTAATCCTATTGAAATTACTTCGGACTAGATGATAGAGTCTATAGCATTAAGAGGACAAACATTTTAAGAATGTTTGTCTTCTTTTTAGTTATCAAATTTGGTATTCAATATTACCTTACAATACTTTATAGAGATAATTTTGTATGTGTAATACTCAAAATGAATCAAACTTAATTTTTTATGTGGAACACTTTATGCAATTGAAAATATACTCTCAAAGAATATTCAAAATTAAAATAATAATACTTGGAAATACTAGCTAAAAACTAACTCTAGAATGTCAAAAATTTACTAAATTTTCCTGAGTAGACTAAGATAGAAAATTATAAAAAATGTGTTTTAGCCAGATTTATCTGCATTAGTCTAGCTTTTATCAATGGAAAATGTTATAATAGACTGTATTTAAAAAAATTTTAAGGAGAAATGACAGAATGTCTGTATCATTTGAAAACAAAGAAACAAACCGTGGTGTCTTGACTTTCACTATCTCTCAAGACCAAATCAAACCAGAATTGGATCGTGTATTTAACTCAGTAAAGAAATCTCTTAACGTTCCTGGTTTCCGTAAAGGTCATCTTCCACGTCCTATCTTCGACAAAAAATTTGGTGAAGAGTCACTTTACCAAGACGTTATGAACGCTCTTTTGCCAAACGCTTATGAAGCGGCTGTAAAAGAAGCTGGTCTTGAAGTCGTTGCACAACCAAAAATTGACGTAACTTCTATGGAAAAAGGTCAAGACTGGGTTATCACTGCTGAAGTTGTTACAAAACCTGAAGTTAAATTGGGTGACTACAAAAACCTTGAAGTATCAGTTGATGTAGAAAAAGAAGTAACTGATGCTGATGTTGAAGAGCGTATTGAACGTGAACGCAACAACTTGGCTGAATTGGTTATCAAAGAAGCTGCTGCTGAAAACGGCGACACTGTTGTTATCGACTTTGTTGGTTCTATCGACGGTGTTGAATTTGACGGCGGAAAAGGTGAAAACTTCTCACTTGGACTTGGTTCAGGTCAATTCATCCCTGGTTTCGAAGACCAATTGGTAGGTCACTCAGCTGGTGAAACTGTTGATGTTATCGTAACATTCCCAGAAGACTACCAAGCAGAAGACCTTGCTGGTAAAGAAGCTAAATTCGTAACAACTATCCACGAAGTAAAAGCTAAAGAAGTTCCAGCTCTTGACGATGAACTTGCAAAAGACATCGATGAAGAAGTTGAAACTCTTGCTGAATTGAAAGAAAAATACCGCAACGAATTGGCTGCTGCTAAAGAAGAAGCATACAAGGATGCAGTTGAAGGTGCAGCAATCGATAAAGCAGTTGAAAACGCTGAAATCGTAGAACTTCCAGAAGAAATGATCCACGAAGAGGTTCACCGTTCAGTAAATGAATTCCTTGGAAACTTGCAACGTCAAGGTATCAACCCTGACATGTACTTCCAAATCACTGGAACTACTCAAGAAGACCTTCACAAACAATACGAAGCAGAAGCTGAGTCACGTACGAAGACTAACCTTGTTATCGAAGCAGTTGCTAAAGCTGAAGGATTTGACGCTTCAGAAGAAGAAATCCAAAAAGAAATCGAGCAATTGGCAGCAGACTACAACATGGAAGTTGCTCAAGTACAAAGCTTGCTTTCAGCTGATATGTTGAAACACGATATCACAATCAAAAAAGCTGTTGAATTGATTACAAGCACTGCAACAGTAAAATAATCTTTACAAGATAAAAGCCCACCGGATTCGGTGGGTTTTCTTATACTTTATTTTCCGAAAATCTCCTTCAGGTCTTCTTGGCTAATCCCAATCATGGCTGGGATACTAGACCAGTTGTCTTCGGTTAGAATATATGATTGTTCAGTGTCTGTTGAGATGGCAGTATCGGTAGCAAGTTGGTTTGTTTCCTCGGCATTCTGCATTAGGTCAGCGAAACGTTCAATTAGATAGGTCTTACGAGCTGTTCCGATGTGTTGAGTTGCATAGTCAAAGGCCTGTAATTCACCTAGTAAAATGAGCTTACTTTTTGCACGAGTGATAGCAGTGTAGATGAGATTGCGCTCTAACATGCGCTTGCTTGCACTGGTAATAGGTAAAATAACGACTGGGAATTCACTTCCTTGCGACTTATGGATACTCATGGCATAGGCTAGGCGAATCTTGTACCATTCATTTCGAGGATAGGAGACTTCATTGCCGTCAAAATCGATGACAATTTCATCTTGCTTGGATTCAGTGTATTTTCCTGGAATCAAGTCTGTGATATAGCCTAAGTCTCCGTTGAAGACATTGACCTCTGCATCGTTGACTAGGTGAATGACCTTATCTCCTGTTCGATAGTGACACTGAGGAGCTTCAAAGCTAAGCTGGTCTTTTTGTGGAGGATTGAGTAGGTCTTGCATGAGCTGGTTGATGGCATCAATACCAGCAGTTCCACGGTACATAGGGGCAAGAACCTGAATATCACGAGCAGGGATGCCACTTCTGATAGCAGCACCTAGGATTTTTTCAATGCTAGCAGAGATATGGTTACTAGCGATTTCAAAGTAGGAGCGATCTGCTTTTTTCTGGGTAAAATCTGCAGGCAATATTCCCTGACGAATCTGACTTGCAAGAGTGACGATGGTTGATTCTTCGCTCTGACGGTAGATTCGTTCCAAACGTGTTTGAGGGATGGTTGGTATCTGGAGTAAATCTGCTAGGACTTGACCAGGACTGACAGAAGGCAGCTGGTCACTATCACCAACGATAAGGATTTTACTGTTAGAGGAGATATTGGAGAAGAGCTGGTTAGCTAGCCAAGTATCTACCATGGAAAACTCGTCAACAATGATAAAGTCAGCATCCAGATAATCTTCCAGATGGCTGGTATCGTCGTCTCCAGTCATACCTAGGTGGCGGTGAATGGTTGCACTAGGCAAGCCTGTCAACTCATTCATGCGCCGGGCTGCGCGACCAGTAGGAGCGGCTAGGAGAATGGGCAGATTGCTCTTTTTCTTGAGATCCAGTCCTTCTAAGAGAGCATAGACAGCGATAATGCCGTTGATAACAGTAGTCTTACCTGTACCAGGTCCACCTGTAAGGATAAAGACCTTGTTCTGGATAGCATCACAGATAGCCTGTTTTTGAATGCTATCATACTCAATTCCCAGTTCTTCCTCAACAGCTGTGATATGGTCTTGAATAGTCTCTAGATCCTGTTTTTTACTCTGACCTTTTTCGAGGATTCTGATGAGATGGCTGCGAATCCCTTCTTCTGCAAAAAAGAGGCTATTATCAAAGATTTTGGTATCAATCTGCTGGACCTTATCTTCTTCAATCAGATAAGCAAGTTCTTGGGCAACTTGACTCGGATCTAGTTCGACTGGACGGGAGGATTCCAGAAGGTTGAGGGTTTGCTCCAACAAGTCTCTAGCTTCCATATAGGTATCTCCCGTCTCCATGCAACCTTGAAAGAGGCTATGGACGAGACCAGCACGGAAGCGCTCGGGAGCCTGGCTCTCAATCCCCAATTCTTGGGCCAATTGGTCAGCGATGGTAAATCCCAAGCCCTTGATATCCTCGACCAGTTGATAGGGATAATTCTCGACAATATCTAGCGTTTCTTCCTTGTAAAAGTCTTGAATCTGAAAGGCTAGTTTATTTGGGATGCCGTAATTAGCCAGTTTGGCTAAGACCATCTCTGTTCCGTAATTAAGACGAAGAGTTGAGACAAAGGCCTCACGGTTTTTAGCAGAGAGTCCAGAGATAGACTGGAGCTTGTCTGGATTTTCTAGGATTTTGTCAATAGTGTTTTCACCGTAGATATCCACAATTTTCTGGGCTGTTTTGAGTCCAATTCCCTTAAAATGACTGCTGGAAAAATACTTGACCAAGCCCTTACTAGTCGGCTTGGCTCTCTCATAGCGAGTCATTTGTAGCTGTTCCCCATACTTAGAGTGTTGGACAATTTGTCCCCAAAAGGTGTATTCCTCTCCTTCAATGATATCAGCCATGGTACCTGTGACAATGATTTCATAATCATCAAAGTCTTCAGCATTGGTATCCTCAATATCTAGGAGCAAAATGCGGAAAAAATTGCTGACATTTTCAAAAATAATGCGTTCAATGGTGCCTGAAAAATAAACTTCCATAAAATTCCTTACAATAGTGTCTGAGAAAATTTATCCCAGATTTAATCAAAATAGAATGAGAAGAGGCTGAGATAGAAAATTCTCGGCCTCTTCCTAGTTTTTAAAATGTTCCGATACGCTTGAGTGGCCAGAAGCGGAATTTGGCTTCACCAGTGATATCTTTTGCCTTGAAGGTACCAACATGTCGACTGTCGCTAGATACCAGACGGTCATCACCCAGTAGGAGGTATTCTCCTTCTGGAACAGTGAAGGTGAAGCTAGTGTTGTAATTAACATCTAGGGTAAAGGCCTGAGCCTTTTGGGCAATGTTTCTAAAGTATTCTCCCTTTTTACCATCCCAACCAGTTCCAGTATAAGTGCTTTGGAGCTTATCTTCCTTGAAACGCTTAAGGTATTCTGCTAGATAAGGCTCATCAGTTTCTTGACCATTGATATAGAGCTTGTCGCTCTCGTAACGAATGGTATCTCCTGGCATACCGATGACCCGCTTAACGATGTCCTTGTTCCCGTCGTCTTCATGAGCAACTACAATATCAAAGCGATTGATTGGGAGATGTTTAACTACAAAGAGGATTTCTCCATCAGCTAGGGTTGGATCCATAGAATGCCCTTCTACCCGGACATTGCTCCAGAGAAAGAGACGGCTAAGGGCAACAAGAGTGATGATGAGGATAAAACTCCCCCACTCTTTTAAAAACGATTTAAAATATTTCATAATTTACCTTTCTAGCATTTGTTTTGCTTTTTCAGTATTTTTAAAGTGTAGTTTGGCGCAGAAATTGAGTCCCTGCATACCATAAGCACGAAGAATTTGGCTAGCTACCTTGTCAGAAGCTGTTCCAGCCCCGCTTGGAAGTTGATAACCAAGTTCTCTACCCAGATTTTCGAGATTTTCTAGAAAGAGATCACGCGCAATGATAGAACTTACTGCGACAGCCAAGTACTTACCTTCGGCTTTTTCCTCTAGACTGACTGGATTAGAAAAATGATTGGCTTCATTTTTTAAGTACTTCTCATAGTTTTGAGCACTAGTAAAAGCATCAATAACAATCTTTTCTGGCTGGACTCCCTTTTGGAGGAGGAGAAAAATCGCTTGATTGTGCAGGGCTACCTTGACAGAAACGGCGTTGTAGCGCTCCCCAATGACTTCGTTATACTTACTTGGAGAAAGCAGTAGAGCTTGGTGCTGGATTCTCTCCTTAAGCAGGGGGGCAAGCTGACGAATCTTTTGGTCTGTCAGAGTCTTAGAATCCCCTACACCTAGTTTTCGTAGGAAGTCATGTTGGTCAGGAGTCACAAAGGATGCTACTACAGCTAGACCACCGAAGTAGGAACCATTTCCCACCTCATCTGTTCCAATCAAGGGGAAATTTTGTCCGCTAGTTCCTTGACTGACTTGATAACCAAAAAAACTGGCATAGTTTTCAGCCATTTCTCCCTGAAGCAAGACTTTTCCAGAAGTGTAGATGGAAACACTTGCCTGCGGAAGCTTCAAAAAGTAGCGAATATAAGGATTTTTACTAGGAGTCAGTGCCTGTTCATATTGCTGAACAAAGACTTGGATTTCCTTTTCACTCGGGGTTAATGTAATACTTGCCATAGTTCTTATTGTACCATAAAAGCCGCAGAATTGGTAAAAACTGACAAACTTAGTGAAATTTGGTATAATATCGTGAGGTGAATTTTTATGGCAAATTTAAATCGATACAAGTTTACATTCGGCAAAAAAACATTGACCCTAACAACTGAGCATGACAACCTCTTTATGGAGGAAGTTGCCAAGGTTGCAACAGAAAAATATGAAGCAATCAAAGAACAAATGCCTGGAGCGGATGATGAGACAATCGCTATTTTATTAGCAGTCAATAGCTTGTCAACCCAACTCAGCCGTGAGATTGAATTTGATGATAAGGAGCAAGAATTAGACGCCCTTCGTCATCAAGTGGTAGCGACTAAACAAGAGCAGAGCAAGATTGAGGACTCACTATGATTTCCATCTTTCTTTTATTGGTTCTGGCTTGGAGTTTTTATATCGGCTATCGCAGAGGCTTGGTCCTACAAGTCTATTATCTCCTAGCTACAATCGTCTCAGCTTATTTTGCGGGGAATTTTTATCAGTCATTGGGAGAAAAATTTCATTTGTTGATTCCGTATGCCAATCCCCAGGAAGGGCAGGGTACCTTTTTCTTCCCATCTGACCAGCTCTTCCAATTGGACAAGGTCTTTTACGCAGGTATTGGCTATCTCTTAGCCTTTACCGTATTTTACTGCATCGGTCGTTTGATTGGACTCTTTTTTAACCTAGTACCAACCAAAAAGTTAGGTGGCAAATATTTTCGCATCGGTGCGGGAGTCTTATCAGTTGGAGTGACCTTATTTGTCCTCCAGATGATACTGACTATTCTTGCGACTGTTCCTTTACAAATTGTTCAAAATTCACTTGAAAACAGCTTTGTAGCTAAACATATTATCCAGAGTGTTCCCATCACTACTCATATGATTAAACAACTCTGGGTAACCAAAATAATCGGATAAAAAGGGCGGGAACTATTCCTAGCCTTTTGTTTACAATTTCATACTCTTCGGAAATCTCTTCAAACCACGTCAGCTTTGCCTTGGATTATATATGTGACTGACTTCGTCAGTCTTATCTACAACCTCAAAGCAGTGCTTTGAGGAACCTACGGCTAGCTTCCTAGTTTGCTCTCTGATTTTCATTGAGTATCAATAGTTTAGGAGCCTTTTTGAAAAGAGTGAGAATTTTAAAAATTCGTTCGCTCATTACGAAGGAAAAGAAAATGAATAAAAAAATACTAGAAACATTAGAATTTAATAAGGTCAAGGCTTTATTTGAGCCTCATCTTTTGACCGAGCAAGGATTAGAGCAGTTGAAAGAACTTGCTCCGACTGATAAAGGAGACAAGATTAAGCAAGCTTTTGCAGAGATGAAGGAAATGCAAGAACTCTTTGTCGAGCATCCTCATTTCAGCATTTCTGCAACAAAAGATATTGCAGCGACCTCCAAACGTTTGGAAATGGGTGCTGATCTCAACATCGAGGAATTTCTCCTTCTCAAACGTGTCATCTTTGCCAGTCGTGAATTGCAGAATTTTTATGACAATCTTGAAAATGTACGTTTAGAACACCTAGCTAACTGGTTTGAGAAACTTCATGATTTTCCACATTTACAGGGAAATCTACAAGCTATCAACGAAGCTGGATTTATTGAGAACTTTGCTAGTGAGGATTTGGCACGAATCCGTCGAAAAATCCATGACAGTGAGAGCCAAGTCCGTGATGTCTTGCAAAATCTTCTAAAACAAAAGGCCCAGATGTTGACTGAAGGTATCATCGCAAGTAGAAATGGTCGCCAAGTTCTTCCAGTCAAAAATACTTATCGTAACAAGATTGCTGGTGTAGTACATGATATCTCTGCCAGTGGGAACACTGTCTATATCGAACCGCGTGAAGTAGTCAAGCTGAGTGAGGAGATTGCAAGTCTACGTGCAGATGAACGCTATGAGATGATACGTATCCTCCAAGAACTCTCTGAGCGAGTAAGACCGCACGCGGCAGAAATCGCAAATGATGCCTGGATTATTGGACATTTAGACTTGATTCGGGCTAAGGTTCGCTTTATCCAAGAGACGGAGGCAGTAGTACCTCAAGTATCTGAGGGACAGGAGATTCAACTCCTTCACGTTCGTCATCCCTTGGTGAAGAATGCCATCGCAAATGATGTGCACTTCGGCAAAGAATTAACAGCTATCGTCATCACTGGTCCCAATACTGGTGGTAAGACTATCATGCTGAAGACCTTAGGTTTGACGCAATTGATGGCCCAGTCTGGACTGCCAATTCTAGCCGATAAGGGCAGTCGTGTAGGGATTTTCGAGGAGATTTTCGCAGATATCGGGGACGAACAGTCCATCGAACAAAGTCTCTCAACCTTCTCTAGTCACATGACCAATATCGTTGATATTCTGGGTAAGGTCAATCAGAACTCCCTCTTGCTACTTGATGAGCTTGGAGCAGGAACAGATCCCCAAGAAGGTGCTGCCCTTGCCATGTCTATCCTAGAAGACTTGCGCCTGCGTCAGGTCAAAACTATGGCAACCACTCATTATCCTGAACTCAAGGCCTACGGGATTGAAACAGCTTATGTTCAGAATGCCAGCATGGAATTTGATACAGCTAGCCTGCGCCCGACCTATCGCTTTATGCAAGGCGTACCTGGTCGAAGCAACGCCTTTGAGATTGCTAAACGTCTAGGATTGTCAGATGTCATCGTAGGCGATGCCAGCAAGCAGATTAATCAAGACAATGATGTCAATCGTATCATTGAGCAATTAGAAGAGCAGACACTTGAAAGCCGGAAACGTCTTGAGAATATCCGCCAAGTCGAGCAAGAAAATCTCAAGATGAATCGCGCCCTTAAAAAACTCTACAATGAACTCAATCGTGAGAAGGAAACAGAACTCAATAAGGCACGTGAGCAAGCTACTGAGATTGTTGACTTGGCTCTAGCTGAGAGCGATGATATTCTTAAAAATCTCCATAGCAAATCACAACTAAAACCACATGAGATAATTGAAGCCAAGGCTAAGCTCAAAAAATTAACCCCTGAAAAAGTAGATCTTTCTAAAAACAAGGTCCTACAAAAGGCTAAGAAAAAACGAGCTCCAAAGGTTGGGGATGATATTATCGTTTTAAGCTATGGTCAACGTGGTACCTTGACCAATCAACTCAAGGATGGCCGTTGGGAAGCACAGGTTGGCTTGATTAAGATGACACTTGAAGAGAAAGAATTTGACTTGGTTCAAGCCCAGAAAGAAGCGCCAGTCAAGAAGAAACAAGTCAACGTCGTCAAACGTGCAGCAGGCAAAGGTCCACAGGCTCGACTAGATCTTCGTGGCAAACGCTACGAGGAAGCTATGGAAGCCTTGGATGCCTTTATTGACCAAGCCCTGCTCAACAATATGGCCCAAGTCGACATCATCCATGGTATCGGTACAGGTGTCATCCGTGAAGGGGTGACTAAGTATCTGCAAAGAAACAAACAAGTCAAGAGCTTTGGCTATGCACCACAAAATGCAGGTGGATCTGGCGCAACCATTGTAACCTTTAAGGGATAAAGCGAAACGAATGAAAATTTGATTCAAGATAAACCACCTCTACCTGCAAGATAATCTGTTACAGCCTTTTCTTTTAACTCTGAACTATATTTCTTCCAGCTATGACGCTCCTTGAGCCCTTCTACACCATCTGTTTGATACATACGAATCCAATTTCTGATTGTGTCACCATTTACTCCAAATGCTTTGGTCAAAATAGATATGGACTTCCCTTGTTCAAGGTAAAGATGAACAACTTCTAACTTCTCCTCCACTGATTTCGGACCTCTTTTTGACATACGAAAACTCCCCCTGTAGTTTCTAGTGAAATTTTGTTTTTTCACTGTCCACTATAAGGGGAGTATATCAAACTTTAGTAGTAAGCAAAAGGGGGCAAAAATATTATAGCCAATTGAAACAAGAACAAGACAAGAGAGCCTCAAAAAAGTATTGCAAGTTGGTAATACCTTTTTGAGGTGCTTTTTGATATGAGCCCATGTTTTCTCAATTGACTATAGAAGCAGATTCTAATTTTGAAGTCGAGTATGAAGGTAATTTAGAAGTTTATTTTTATAAAAAAGGTGGTGGAGTGTTTAGTGATAATTCTGAAAATGAATTAGATATTTATTGCAATAATGAACTCTTTGTGACTGTAATTTTAGAATAATAAAGTGAGTATAGCAAGCTATTATTAGTAGACTGTATAAATTTATGAGTAATAGGAAGTTGTGCAAGAACGTTGTTTTATTAGAAAATAAAGTAAATCTTTTTAGTAGAGGATAAGAAACTTCCAGATGGAGATGCAGAGCAAGTCTACAAAAAGATTTCAACACCGGTAACTCCAGAGAAAGCAAACTATGCTAAAGAAAATACTCCTCAGTTGCCAAATACTGCTACTGAAGATAGCAGCACTTGGACTTCTTGGAGTAATGTATGGATTTGGTCTTGTAGCTCATAAGAAAAAAGAAGGCTAATATTCTGATTAAAAAAGATTAGCTATTTGTCAACTATAGTGGGTGAAGAAAAATTCTGACCACATAGTCTATCATGTCTGCCACATAGACAAAAGCTATTGTTGACCATTTTTATTTCTGTTATAGTTGTAATTGTTAAAGGGAGATAAAACTTCTTAACAAAATAGAAAATGAGGTCGTATCATGAAAAAAGTATTAGGTATTGGATTTTTAGTTGTTGCAGTAGTAGTCTTGTATTTTGGCTTTGTTGGATGGCCGAGTTTGGATGTTAACATCTGGGCACTATTTCCAGTAGGTTTATTTCTGTTTTTTACTCTTGAGAATTTGGTGAAAAAAGATTATAAGGCCAGTATTATGTGCTTGATTATTGCTTTTATCATCGCCAATGCCACTCTTGATCTCTTGCCACTTTCAAGCGGTTTGGTTATCGGTGCTGGAGTTCTGGCCTGTGTGGGGATTGGTTTTCTCTTTCCTGAAGCCAACAAGTAAGAAGAATAATACAAAAAATCTCGAGATTTTCTCGAGACTTTTTCTTTATTGACCTGCGTAATATTTTTGAATTCCCTTAACGATACCTGCAACCAATCTGTTTTGGTAGGCGTCACTGCGGACTTGTTGATTCTCATTGAAATTATCAATATAGCCCAATTCCAATAGAACAGCTGGTTTATCAGTTTCTCGAAGGACAGCAAAACTACTTTGTAGGAGTCCTGCATCCTTAGCACCAGTTTCAGCTAGTAGTGAAGAGTGGATATCGGCAGCCAGGCGATTGCTTTCACTGATACGGTCAGGGTGGTTATGCCAGTATGGATTGATCTTAGCACGATAGCCACTGTCTTCTTCGTAAGAGTAAGTTTGAATACCAGATCTCCCTGAAGCAGGATTCCCGCTTGCATTGAAGTGAATACTGATGAACATGTCTGAGTCCGTTTTGTTAACCATTTTTGAACGTTCAGTGACAAAGTCGACATAGACATCACTATCTCTCGAAGAAAGAACGGTATAACCAAGACCCTGGAGTTCCTTACGTAGTTTTTGATAAATTTGCATGGTTAGGTCTTTTTCCTGAGTGTTATAATAAACAGCACCAGGATCTTTTCCACCATGTCCTGGATCTAAGAAAACAGTTTTCGTGTATTTCCCTTTTTCAAATCCACGACTTATAGGTACTTCACCAATCCATTTTCCATTACTTTGGAACTGATGTGCTGTTCCATCGATTTTTCGAGTTCCCGTGACATAGACACCATTTTCATCCACATAGTAACGGGCATTGTAGTAGCTGTCGTCAATCCATTCGCTCTTAGCCATGTAACCACCTGACTTGAGGTAGTAAGAGCCGATCCATTCACGCGCTGCATATGCACCACCAGATTTTAAGTAGAACCAGCTATTATAGTTTTTATCGAAAATCCATTCTTTTTCGGCCATAGCTCCGCTAGCTTTTAGATAGTAGCTACCTATCCATTGGTTATTGGCCATAATACCTTCTTTGTTAAAATAGTACCACGAGCTACCGACTTTTTCCCATTTCTCTTGAGTTGGACGACCAGATGTTTGGGCGAAGTACCATTTTCCTTCTAAATAAACCCAGGACCTTTCAGCCATAGCTCCACTATTGGAGAGAAGGTATCCGTTAAAAATTGTCTTACTTAGCATGATACCATCTTTGTCAAAGTAGTACCAAGAACCACCAATTTTTTCCCACTTGTTTTTGATGACTTTACCAGAAGCAAGTGCATAGTACCATTGTCCATCTTGTTTTACCCAAGCACTCTCAGCCATGGCGCCGCTATTCGTTAATAGATAGCCGTCAAAAATTGTGTTGCTGAGCATGACACCGTCTTGGTCAAAATAGTACCAGACACCACCAATCTTTTCCCATTTTTGTTGAGAAATTTTTCCATAAGCGTTAGCGTAATACCATTTATCTTGGAGTTTACTCCAACCAGAATCGACCATAGCCCCGCTACTAGTCAGGATATATCCGTCAAAAATAGTATCGCTCAACATGATTCCATCTTTGTTGAAGTAGTACCATTTCCCGTGGATTTTTTTCCAGTTTAGAACAGGGGCATTATTTTCATAGAAGCGCCAGATATTTTCCTCGAATACCCAACCATCTTTTTGGACTTCAGGAGCCTTGTCTTCTTCTTTCTTAGCTGGATTTGTTGTTTGATTGGCATTTGCCTCAGTTGAAGGTTCAGTTTCCTTGGCCGGGAGACTGTTTTTCTCCACTTTGTCAGTAGAGGTTTCACTGTGTGTTGTTTCTACTGGGGTAGACTGTGCTTGGTTTTCCTCAGCATAGCTAAGGTTGCTTGTTAGACCAAATACTGAAAGCGTAATGGCACTTGCCAAGAGCGTTTTTTTCACTTGATTTATCTCCTATTTTAACTTTTTTATAATTTTATCAGAAAAGTGCCTCAGATGGAACATTTAGTGGCCAAAATCGAGGTGCTGGTGGGCTATATTGTAATAGTTGACTATTTCATCACGAAAATTTGAACAATCATGATGATATAGATGAGCAGTGTTAGTAAAAATCCAGCTCGCCAAAAGAATTTAATAAATTTTGGATAATAAAAACTACGTCTTTTGTTTAAGAAGAAAAAGACCAACACAATTGCTAGTATTGATAAGGCCGTTCCCAATACTGGAAGTTGATTGTGTGTAAACATCTTAGCCGTAATCAAATAATATTCAAAAATTAGAAAAGGAAAAGCTAAATCAGCAGCATTGATGCCCCTTTTCTTTAACTTAAAGAGTCTGCTTAAAATAATCGCCAGAGCTAAGGTTAGTACCAAAAGCAAGATGGAAGCAAGTTTCATTAAAATCATACCATTATTGTATCATAAAATTTTGAGAATAGAAAAGTAAATTCCTTGATTTATCACTGTTTTAGCAAAAAATCATTGGTAAGAAACAGATTTTATAATTCCTGCTTGAACAGAATGAATCATGTGTTCGGTACGATGATAGTTTGAACTCTCAATATAAATCTTTTTTATGTTCAACATAGAAAATATATATTAGTCAGAAGTGAAGAATAGTAGTAGAATGAGTAGCAAATAAAACAAAGGAGTTTCTTATGAAATTAGTTACGTTATGGTCAAAACTCTCACTAGGAATCCAATTATTAGTGGCTTTGGTCTTGGGGGTGATTGCTGCAGTCATCTGGCCACAATTTGCAGGATTTTATCAATTTTTAGGACAAGCCTTTATTAAATTGATCAATATGGTCATTATTCCTTTAATCTTTCCTACTATCGTTGTTGCTGTAGCTGGCGTTATCGGGAAAAAATCTTTTGGAAAAATATTGACCAAGAGTTTGGTTTACTTTTTCGCAGTAACAACTGCAATTACTCTTTTGTTTGTATTTGCTAGTTACTATTTAGGATTTGGTCAAGGAGTGAATATCGGTCAAACTGGTGGGAACCTTGATGGAATTGCCAATAATGTCAAATTTAGCGAATTTTTGCTTGGTTTTATTCCATCAAATATCGTCAAGTCTCTTTCAGAAGGTGCTCTTTTGCCAATTATCGTGTTTGCTATCTTTCTTGGTTACGGAATTGGGAATCTTAAATCAGAGAAATCTCAGAAAATTATCGAAGGTTTCCAAATCTGTATTGAGGCCATCTACAAGATTGTTACAGTGATCGTCAAACTATCACCGATTGGAATTTTTGGATTTATCGCAAAAGACGTTGCAACTACTGGTGTTGACAAATTGATTGGACTTGGTCAATTTGTAATTGGAACTTATTTGGCTTATGCTGTATTGGTTCTGCTTATTTTCCCTTTGATTGCTTTCTTCTTTAAAGTACCGTATTTGTCATCCTTTCGTGAAAATTTGAGTCTCTTGACTCTGGCCTTTGTTACGGGTAGTTCTAGTGTTGTCTTGCCATCCCTTCTTAAAGATTTGAAAAAACAGGGGCATGACGAGCATACGATTGATTTAGTTGTTCCTTTAGGATATACTTTTAACTTAGAGGGAGCAGCAGTTTATTTCTCAGTAGCGACAATCTTTATTGCCCATGCCTACGGCATTCAATTTTCTTTATCAAGTCTCTTGTTTACTGTTTTGCTTTTGACCTTGATTGGAAAAACTGCGGCAACCGTACCATCAGGAGCTATCGTGGTTCTACTAGCAGCAGCACCTCAACTGGGCTTGCCAGTTGAAGGAGTAGCCTTGATTTTTGCAGTTGATTTCTTTGTCAATGCCGGCCGTACCATGATTAATGTTTTGGGTCAAATCTTAACAGTTAGCGTTATTGAAAAAACAGAAGGATATATTTTAGAAGAAAAGGAAAGCCAACTATCAGTCAGCTTTTCTTAAGGAGATTATAAGTAATGAGTGAAGCAAAAGTTTATGTAATTCATGAGAATCTAGAATGGACCCAGCATTTGGTCAAATGGTTGGAAGAACTAGAAGTCCCTTATGAACTGTGGGATTTATCTAGTGGTATATTGGACCTTCAAAGCCCACCACCACAAGGTATCTTTTATAATCGCATGTCTGCATCCTCTCACACAAGAGGACATCGCTATGCACCAGAATTTACAGAGCAGGTGATTACTTGGTTAGAAGCACACGGACGCAAGGTTGTAAATGGAACAGGCGCTATCAACCTTGAAATCAGTAAAGTCAAACAATATTTGAAGTTAAACGAGTCTGGTATTGAGACTCCTGCGACAGTTGCAGTTTTAGGCCAAGAAAATATCATTGAAGCAGCAAGAAAATTGAACATTTATCCTTTGATTACCAAGCACAATCGAGCAGGTAAGGGATTGGGAGTTCAACTCTTTCAAAATGAAGAAGAATTGGAAGCTTATATCAATAGCCCTCTCTTTGAGCCATCAGTGGACGGGATTACCTTGTTACAAGCCTACATCAAGCCAAGTGATGGTCGTATCCGTCGTTCAGAGTTTATCAATCAAAAGTTCCTTTATACTGTTTCAATCGATTCTTCAGATGGTTTCCAACTGTGCCCAGCAGATGGTTGCCAAATCGGTAAGAGACCAGAGCAACTGGAAACATCTGAGAAATTCCAGATTACAGAACCTCTACCAGATGACCGAAGAGAAGTTTATGAAAACTTCCTAAAAAATGCGCAGATTGATGTTGCTGCTATTGAATGGGTTCAGTCAGAGAGTGGTGATATTTATGTTTATGATGTAAATACCAATACAAACTACAATCCTACCGCAGAAAAGAATGCCAATATTTTTGCCCACCAACATTTGGCTCACTATCTAAAAACAGAATTGCAAGCCCTAACGAGTGGACAATAAAGTAGGAAATTCAAAAATCCCCCAGTATTAAATGACTGGGGGATTGATTTGTTTATAATCTTCGAAAATCTCTTCAAACCACGTCAGCTTCCATCTGCAACCTCAAAATAGTATTTTGAGCTGCCTTCGTCAGTTCTATCCACAACCTCAAAACGGTGTTTTGAGCAACCTGCGGCTCGCTTCCTAGTTTGCTCTTTGATTTTCATTGAGTATTAATCGATAAAAATTATTGCTTTGTTTTAAAGTCTGGATCCTTCAAACTTTGAACACTGGCATTGATGACTGCACCGACAATCAATAACTTGGCAATGATTATAAACCAGAACATCATGACAACAACGATGATGGAACTGAAAAATCGAACGTCGACTAGATAGTTAACATAATTGTTGAAATAAGCTGAAAAGATCGTTAATAGAGATATGAGAGTGACAAACACGAATAGACTTCCAGGAAGGACGTAACGAATACGACTGACTTTCACGTTTGGAAGGAAATAATAGAGCATGATCAAGATCGCAAACAGAAAGACATAAATCAGCGGTCCTGTAAAATCCTGTAAATATGCAAATAGAGAACTTTCGGATTTCCAGTAGTTTTTTAGCAGATCCAATAACATATGACCAAACATACTTAGGAATAAGGCAAGAGCAAAGAGAATTTGAAGTCCCAAACTAACTAGGAGACTCATCAGTTGGTGTGAGATAATTCCTCTATTTTTTGCAATTCCATAGGCTTTGTTAAAGGCCTTTTGAAGGAAATTCATGGATTTTGAAAAGGTCCAAAGAGCTGATATCACCGCAAAACTTAAGAGTCCAGCAGATGGTTGTGTCAGGACTTCACGAGCAATCTTTGCTACTACATCATAGATTGTATCTGGTAAAAGTTCTTTTAAGGTTAGTAAAAAATTAGAGATTGGAATTTGAAAATAAGGCAAGATATTGACGGCTATCATAAGTAAAGGGAAGATTGAAATCAACCAATAGTAGGCAACGGCTACACTAGTCAACTCACTATCTGAGACTTGATAGTAATGCAAAAAAGCTTTTAACAGAGGTTTATCTGTTATTTTTCTCCATAGCTTTATCATTTATCAATCCTCCATTTTTTAATTGTTTATGTTATATAGCCATTAATTTCTGCGAACTAATTCCATCATATCATAAGGTAATGTGTTGGCTGATTCTTTTAGGGAATAAGTTTCTAGGTTGTTCACATTTTGTCGCAGTTTTTTAGCATACTGGGCTGAAATAAGTTTTTGTTTCTCGTATTCAAAGATGGACTTACGTTCTAGATAGTATCCTCTCAACATTTCGTCGATATTATTGGGTTTGATACGATTGATAACCCGTTCCACAAAGGCACCACTGGTAATATGACTGGTTTCACGGAGACGTGATTCCTGCATGAAGCTGATCAGAGAACTCTTATAAATCCCTTTGAGGTTTTCTAAACTTTCGATGATGATTTCAGTGTTGGCTAGATAGAGCTCTGCAATCTGGTCATAATCGATGGCAAGAAGTCTTTGGTTTTCCTTGTCTCTCCAAGAACGAAAGGTTTTTCCAAATGTGAGCAACTCATGAAGGAGAAACCGCACAATCCGTATAGAAACAAGGAAGTAGTAGGTTAGGCGAGAAGCAAAGTTTCGCTTAATATTTTTCTCCATGCTTTTCAAGTACCGTTGATAAACACGATAACCTCTTTCACCGATTTTGCCTTCTTCGTAAGCTTGTTCCAAACCATCGTTCTCGATACTGAGAATCAAGAGTTTAAGAGCTTCCCAGTCTTCCTGAATTTCCTTATTTTCCTGGCTGAGGATGAGATTTTCAATCCGTCCATGATAGTTATCAATCGCAGCATAGAGTGGAACCTTGTTTTTAGTATGGTTCAAATCTCTCTCTAACTCCATGGCAACATCATTTAGGATAGCGATGTGCATGAGATGATCCTTAGATGGCTCTTGCTCTTCTGAAAGGTGTGGCAAGACCAGTAATCCAGTAAGAAAACTTACAAGGGTTACACCTGCGACGAGGAAGAGAAGAAGAGGATATTCTTGCTCTAAGTTAGACGGTATCAAGAGGATAGTAGCAATAGAAACTGTTCCCTTAACTCCAGAAAATGTCAAGAGAAGCATATCTTTAACATACTTGTGGAGACTTTTTTGAAGTTTCTTAATCCGAAACGCGTAAAAACCGTAAATCATTACAAAGCGGATAGCAAAGAGTAGGAAGGTTAAAAGAAAGACTGTGACAAGAAGAAGCACATTGTTATAAAAAGCACTCTTAAGAATCGGCTCAGCAATCATCTCCAGTTCCATTCCTAACAGTACGAAGACAGAACCATTGAGCATAAAGGTAACAGTGTGCCAAACGGTCTCAGTCACTGTATCCACTTGAGCTTCGAGAAGATTTATCTTTTTAAAACGACTGGCTTTTAAAATACCAGCGACAACGACCGCGATAATTCCAGAAACATGAATTCCTTCAGCTATGAAGAAGGTTAGAAGTGGTAAACTAAGATCCAGCAAGAGTTCACTGGCTATATCAGTAGCTCGAACACTGAGTAGAAAAGTATGGAGGAAACGATTGATTAAGGCTGTTATAAAGCCGACTGCAAACCCTCCAACGATGGAAATTGCTAATGAAGTACCAGCTTGGGTAAGTGAGAAAGTCCCTGTTGTCCATGCGATGAGAGCAACACGAAAGGCAATTAGCCCAGAAGCGTCATTTAACAGGCCTTCTCCTTTTAAGATATTTGAAATTCGTTTTGGAAAAGTAAAACGTTCAGAAAGGGAAGCAAAGGCAACCAGGTCAGTAGGACCAAGTGCAGCCCCTACGGCTAGGCAGGCAGCTAAAGGTAAGCTTGCCCAAAGGACATGGGCAAGGCCTCCCATGCTCAATGTTGATACAAAGATAACAGGGAAAATCAGGTAGAGAACGATTTTCCAGTGTTTTAAGATAGAGGTTACATCTGTTTCTTGAGCTTCTCGAAAGAGGAGCGGTCCGATAACTAAAGCAAGAAACAATTCAGTATCTAGATGATATTGGTTATTAGGTAAGCAAAGACCAATACCGATACCCAGCAAAATCTGAATCAGGGGCATGGGTAAAAAGGGAAGAAGTTTATTGGTCGTACTAGAAACAATGAGAACAAGTAAAAATATCAAGAGATAAAAAAGTAAATCCATCTTCTACCTCCTTATTTTTGTTTTCGACAAGCTTCAAAAAGTTCCTTTTGTTCTTGGATTTTTTGATCAATTTTCGAGCAGTCCTTATGCTCGATTTTCTTCTGACAACGCTCCATTTCAAGTGTTATCATTTTTTTCTTGATTTTCAGCATCTTCTTGCTCATATGAGCTTCATCTAACATACCAACTGCCCGTTCATGTTGGGTTGATTCAACGAATTTGTGGCGAAGACCTTCTATTTTATCTCGTAGGTATTGTTTATCCATGGCGATACCTTTCTAATTTTTCAATCATGACTAAAAACGGTGGATTGTTGATCTGGTTGAGAGTGCGATAGATCGTAGAAGTATATTCTTGTTGTGGTAAGTGACTGACAAAATCCATGACTGCATCCCGTTCTATATCTCCGCCTTCATGCCCGTAATAAATCATGATGGCTATTCGTCCACCTTTAACTAGCATTTGGCAAAGTTTATCCAGTGCTTCAATAGTTGTTTGAGGTTGGGTGATAATGCTTTTATCAGCTGAAGGAAGATAACCAAGATTAAAGATGGCTGCTTTCACCTCAGTTACAAACTGATCCACGGTTTCATGACCTTGTAGGATTAATTCTGCATTGGTCAAACCAGCTTCTTGGAGACGTTGGCTAGTCTTTTCTAGAGCTTGTTCCTGTATATCAAAAGCGTAGACTTGTTTAGCTAACTTGGCAAGAAAAAGGGTATCGTGGCCATTTCCCATGGTCGCATCAGCGACAATATCCTCTTGGGTGATGACTTGGGCAAGAAAATCATGTGCCATTTCAAGTGGTCTTTTCATTCATAAACTCCTGTTTTACAGCCTTGCATCCTTGGACGCTACCGCGTCGTCTCATTTCAGCCTCAATGCTATTTAGAACTTCCCATTTATTGAGACTCCACATAGGACCAATCAGCATATCCCTAGGCGCATCACCCGTAATCCGATGGATGACAATATGCTTGGGAATAATTTCTAGTTGGTCACAGATGACCTTGACATATTCATCCTGACTCATGAGCTGCAAACGACCTTCATGATAGTCGCGTTGCATTCGAGTGTTGGTCATGAGGTGAAGTAGGTGAAGTTTAATCCCTTGGATATCATTGTCCCTTACACAACGCCGAACGTTTTCTACCATCATTTCATGAGTTTCACCTGGCAAACCATTGATCAAATGGGCAACAATCTCGATTTTAGGATATTTTCTCAAGCGCTTTA
Organism: Streptococcus sp. 27098_8_91; assembly: GCF_041432385.1. Taxonomy (NCBI): domain Bacteria; kingdom Bacillati; phylum Bacillota; class Bacilli; order Lactobacillales; family Streptococcaceae; genus Streptococcus; species Streptococcus sp. 27098_8_91. Next base: position 46,236 of record NZ_JAPVZN010000009.1, on the reverse strand, counting down.
CAGTCTCCACGTAGAGTTCATAGGAGTGGGCGCGGTTAATCAATTCTGAAGTTTCTTCATAAGTAGTTTGTAAGCCTAACTCTACGGTAACATGCATTCGCTCTGATAATTCTGCCAAGTATTCAATTGTCTCATCAGGAAGGCAATCTGGTCGAGTTCCAATATTGATGCCAACTACACCTGGTTCGTTGATAGCTTGTTCATAGCGCTCGCGAATCACTTCCAGCTTTTCATGAGTATTGGTAAAATTTTGGAAGTAAACCAAATACTTTTTAACATCTGGCCACTTACGGTGCATAAAGTCAATTTCCTTATAGAATTGCTCGCGGATAGGTGCATCAGGAGCAACGATTGCATCTCCAGAACCAGAAACCGTACAAAAAGTACAGCCCCCATGTGCTACAGTTCCATCGCGATTGGGACAATCAAAGCCAGCATCAATAGGGACTTTAAAAGTCTTTTCTCCAAATAAATTTCGATAATAATCATTCAAGGTATTATAGGATTTCATAGCTAATATTATATCAAAAAAGACTCGCAAACTCAAAAAAGGTCAGCAAGAGAGAGCGTGCCTAGAAAGTGAAACGACAGAAAAAGTCAAATTTTTTTTATAAAAGCCTTTACAAAAAAATAAAAAGTGGTAAAATTAAAACATAAACATGCGCAAACGTTTTCGTAAAACGTTTGCCGAATAAATATAAAGGAGATTTGAATGATGAAAGATACATTCAAAAATGTCTTGTCTTTCGAATTTTGGCAGAAATTCGGTAAGGCTCTAATGGTGGTTATCGCTGTTATGCCGGCGGCTGGATTGATGATTTCAATCGGTAAGTCACTTGCAATGATTGACCCAAACCTTGCTCCCCTAGTTATTACTGGTGGCGTACTAGAGCAAATTGGTTGGGGGGTTATCGGTAACCTTCATATTTTGTTTGCCCTCGCTATTGGAGGAAGCTGGGCTAAAGAACGTGCTGGTGGTGCTTTTGCGGCAGGTCTTGCATTTATCCTTATTAACCGTATCACTGGTACAATCTTCGGTGTATCAGGGGATATGTTGAAAGATCCTAACGCTATGGTTTCAACAATCTTTGGTGGATCTATCAAGGTTTCTGATTACTTCATTAGCGTACTTGAGGCTCCAGCCCTTAACATGGGGGTATTTGTAGGGATTATCTCAGGTTTTGTTGGAGCGACTGCTTTTAACAAATACTACAACTTCCGTAAACTTCCTGATGCACTTTCATTCTTTAACGGGAAACGTTTTGTACCATTTGTAGTTATTCTTCGCTCAGCAATCGCTGCAATTCTTCTTTCAGCTTTCTGGCCACTGATTCAGACAGGTATCAACAACTTCGGTATCTGGATTGCCAACTCACAAGAAACTGCTCCAATCCTTGCACCATTCTTGTATGGTACTTTGGAACGCTTGCTCTTGCCATTTGGTCTTCACCATATGTTGACTATCCCAATGAACTATACAGCTCTTGGTGGTACTTACGATATTTTAACTGGTGCAGCAAAAGGCACTCAAGTATTTGGACAAGATCCGCTTTGGCTTGCATGGGTAACAGACCTTGTTAACCTTAAAGGTACTGATGCTAGCCAATACCAAACATTGCTCGATACAGTTCATCCAGCTCGTTTCAAAGTTGGACAAATGATTGGTTCATTCGGTATTTTGATGGGTGTGGCTGCTGCTATTTACCGTAATGTTGAAGCAGACAAGAAACACCAATACAAAGGAATGATGATTGCAACAGCTCTTGCAACATTCTTGACTGGTGTTACTGAACCAATTGAATATATGTTCATGTTCGTTGCAACACCTATGTATCTTGTTTATTCAGTAGTTCAAGGTGCTGCCTTTGCTATGGCTGACGTGGTTAACCTACGTATGCACTCATTCGGTTCTATCGAATTCTTGACTCGTACACCAATGGCGATCAATGCGGGTCTCGGTATGGATATTATTAACTTTATCTGGGTAACAGCGCTATTTGCAGTTATCATGTACTTCATCGCCAACTTCATGATTCAAAAATTCAACTATGCTACTCCAGGACGTAACGGAAACTACGAAACTGCTGAAGGTTCATCAGAATCTGCTGCTTCTGGTGAGTCAAAAGTTGCAGAAGCTTCTCAAGCTGTTAACATCATCAACCTTCTTGGTGGACGTGCTAACATCGTTGATGTTGACGCATGTATGACTCGTCTTCGTGTTACTGTAAAAGACGCTGAAAAAGTCGGAACAGAAGAACAATGGAAAGCTGAAGGAGCTATGGGACTTGTCATGAAAGGGCAAGGTGTCCAAGCTATCTATGGACCTAAAGCTGATGTTTTGAAATCAGATATTCAAGACCTTCTTGACTCAGGTGAAGTGATTCCTGAAACTCTTCCAAGTCAAATAGCATCATCTTCTAAAAATGCTGTTGTATATAAAGGTGTAACTGAAGAAGTTTATTCAGTTGCTGACGGTCAAGTGGTTGCCTTGGAACAAGTAAAAGACCCAGTATTTGCTCAAAAAATGATGGGTGATGGATTTGCGGTGGAACCAGCAAACGGAAACATTGTATCTCCAGTATCAGGTACTGTATCAAGTATCTTCCCAACTAAACACGCTCTTGGTCTTGTGACTGAAGCAGGCCTTGAAGTACTTGTTCACATTGGTTTGGACACAGTAAGTCTTGAAGGAAAACCATTTACAGTTCATGTTGCTGAAGGACAAAAAGTTGCGGCAGGTGATCTTCTTGTCACAGCTGACTTGGATGCTATCCGTGCAGCAGGACGCGAAACTTCAACAGTAGTTGTCTTCACAAATGGTGATGCGATCAAATCAGTTAAATTAGAACAAACAGGTTCTCTTGCTGCTAAAACAGCAGTTGCAAAAGTAGAATTGTAATATTTAGGAGGTTGGAAGCTGTTTCCAACCTCTTGTTTATAGGAGAAAAGCATGAAGTTTTTAACACTCAATACCCATAGTTGGATGGAAAAAGATCCTGAACAAAAGTTCCAACTTTTACTCCAAGATATACTTGAAAACAGTTATGATTTGATTTGTTTTCAGGAAATCAACCAAGAAATCACCTCAGCTCAAGTAGAAACAGGCCCACTTTATCAGCCATTACCATCGGCTGAGCCGATTCATCAAGACCACTATGTGCGACTTTTGGTAGAGAAGTTGGCTGAGCAAGGTCAAAACTATTATTGGACTTGGGCCTACAACCATATCGGTTACGATCGTTACCATGAAGGTGTTGCAATCCTATCTAAAACACCAATTGAGGCGCGTGAAATTTTGGTTTCAGATGTCGATGATCCGACAGATTACCACACTCGTCGAGTTGCTCTAGCAGAAACAGTAGTTGAAGGTAAAGCACTTGCAGTTGCGAGTGTCCATCTCTCTTGGTGGGATAAAGGCTTCCAAGAGGAATGGGCGCGCGTTGAAGCAGTTTTGAAAGAATTGAACAAGCCACTCTTGCTAGCAGGTGATTTTAACAACCCAGCAGGTCAGGAGGGTTACCAAGCAATTCTTGCTAGTCCATTAGGCTTGCAAGACGCCTTTGAAGTTGCAAAAGAAAGAAGTGGTAGCTACACCGTTCCACCTGAAATTGATGGTTGGAAGGGAAACAGCGAACCTCTTCGAATCGATTATATCTTTACGACAAAGGATATGCAGGTAGAAAACCTTCACGTGGTCTTTGATGGTAAAAACAGCCCACAGGTGAGCGACCATTATGGTCTCCAAGCAGAATTAGCTTGGAAAGACTAAATAAGGTATTTTAGTAAAAACAAACCAGTCCCCCTTCTATTAGCAGAAGGGGTTGATTTATTTAAGGAGTTAATATAGTTAAAGTTTTTTATTGAATAACTTGTAAAAAAAGATAAAATCCTTTAAAATAAAAAGTGTTGGAGGAATTTATGATTGTAAATCAAATAAAGCGTATGATCCCGACGCTAAAGGTAAATAATAGAAATCTAAATGAATCATTTTATATTGAGACTTTGGGGATGAAACCTTTGCTTGAAGAGTCAGCCTTCTTATCACTAGGAGACCAGTCAGGCATTGAAAAGTTAGTTTTAGAAGAGTCACCAAGTATGAGGAGCCGTAAGGTTGAAGGGATTAAAAAATTAGCTAGATTACTTGTAAAGGTAGAGAAGCCATCTGAGATTGAAGCCTTACTAGCTAGAATGGAAGAAATCCCTCAACTCTATAAGGGAGCTAAGGGATATGCTTTTGAGCTTCTTTCTCCAGAAGGGGATTGTATTCTTATTCATGCTGAAGATAATATCAAAGATTTGAAAAAAGTTGAGGAAGAAGTCACTTTTTCAATAGATGAGAAACTGAGATATTTGACAGCCTTTGAAATCTCGGTGGAAATCAACTTGCCAGATGAGACATCAAGCCTGCTTGAAAAAGAAGAAATCGAAAATCGACTAGCTTTTAATCAAGCTCAAGGGAGCGATTTACTGGTTGAAAATAATGTAACTTGGGACTTGTCCATGTTGAAATTTCAAGTAGAGAATTTAGATTTGCCTGTATTGCGTCAGCGTTTTGAAGAAGCTGGTTACTTTATTCCAAAATCGGAGAAGTTTTTCCTAACTAAGGATACCAACAATATTGAATTGTGGTTTGAAGCAGTATGAAACAAAAAATCATTCAAAAAATAAAGCAACAAATTGAGGCGGGGATTTATCCTGGTGCCTCTTTTGCATATTATCAGGATGGCGTTTGGTCTGACTGGTATCTAGGAGAAGCAAATCCAGAAATTGGTGAGCAGACTCGTGAGGACTTGGTCTATGATTTGGCAAGTGTCAGCAAGGTTGTTGGAGTAGGAACGGTCTTAACCTTCTTGTGGAAGGAAGGTAAGATTGAGCTTGATAACTCCATAAGAGACTATCTTCCAGAAGTAGATTATCCAGACATCACTGTTCGTCAACTCCTAACGCATGCGACAGATTTGGATCCTTTTATCCCAAATAGGGATCAGCTTTCAGAAGACCAGTTGAGGAATGCCATGTATCATTTGAATCGCCGAGAGAAGAGAGCCTTTCTCTACTCGGATGTGCACTTTCTCTTGCTAGGTTTTCTCTTGGAAAACTATTTTGAAAAGGACTTGGATCAGATTTTACAAGAGCAAGTTTTGGATCCTTGGGGAATGAAGGAAACTCAGTTTGGTCCAGTTAACTGTGCTGTTCCAACGGTCCGTGGACAGAAAGCAGGAGTGGTCCATGATCCCAAGGCTCGTTTGCTTGGAAAGCATGCAGGTAGTGCAGGTTTGTTTTCGACAGTTCATGATTTAAAAATCTTTCTAGAGCATTATTTGCAGTATGATTTTGCTGCAGACTTAAGTCAGAATTTTTCGGATCTGAGTGATAAAGAACGCTCATTGGCCTGGAATCTTGAAGGTGATTGGCTGGACCATACAGGCTATACTGGGACCTTTATCATGTGGAATCGTAAGAAACAAGAGGCGGTAATCTTTTTATCTAACAGAACCTATGAAAAAGATGAGCGTGCCCAGTGGATATTGGACCGTAATCAGGTTATGGACTTGATTCGAGAGGCAGACTAGGGAGGAAGTATGTCAAAAGTTTTAAAAGGAACTCTTTATACAGTCATTGCAGGTATTGCCTGGGGCTTGTCGGGAACCAGTGGTCAGTACTTGATGGTTCACGGGATTTCAGCTCTCGTTCTGACCAATATCCGTTTGATAATCGCTGGATTACTCTTGGTTCTTCTGGCTTATACTAAATCGAGGGATAAATTTATGGCTTTTCTGAAGGATAAATCAAGCCTGTTTTCTCTCTTGATATTTTCTTTATTTGGTCTTTTTCTAAATCAATTAGCTTATCTATCAGCTATTCAGGAGACAAATGCTGGGACAGCGACAGTACTTCAGTATGTCTGTCCAGTTGGAATCCTTGCTTACACTTGTATCAAGGATAAGGTGGCTCCGACGCTTTCAGAAATCATCTCTATGTTTTTAGCTATAGGTGGGACTTTTCTCATTGCAACCCATGGGCAATTGGATCAACTCTCGATGACTCCAGCTGGTTTATTTTGGGGTTTGTTCTCGGCCCTGACCTATGCTCTTTATATCATTTTACCCATAAAATTGATTCAAAAATGGGGGAGCATATTGGTTATTGGTGTTGGAATGACCATCTCTGGTTTTTTAGCAGTGCCTTTTACAGGGATTATCGGGGCTAGTGTTCCCTTAGCTTTTGATACCATTCTAGCTTTTGCAGGCATCATTCTGATTGGAACGGTCTTTGCCTATACAGCCTTCCTCAAGGGAGCCAGTATGATAGGACCAGTCAAGTCTAGCCTTTTGGCTTCGATTGAGCCTATCTCGGCAGTATTTTTCGCCTTCATGATTATGGGAGATATTTTCTATCCGATTGACTTTGTTGGAATGGCTATGATTTTATTAGCTGTAACAATTATTTCATTGAAGGATCTAATATTGGAAAAGAAACATCACTCCGTTTAATGGATTAAACCAGTCTTTGATAAGGCTGGTTTTAATCTTCCAGCTAGTTGGTTCATATAACTTTATACTCTTCGAAAATCAAATTCAAACTGCGTCAACGTCGCCTTGCCGTACTCAAGTACAGCCTGCGGCTAGTTTCCTAGTTTGCTCTTTGATTTTCATTGAGTATTAAGAATGGATGTTTATAATCAATCCATACATTTAAAGATAAGGAGGGAATATGAAGTTTCTACAAAGTATTCACCCATTAAAACCTTTAAGATACTTAAAATGGTTTGATATCCTCATCATCACTGTTTTAATGTTTGGAGAGTTTATCATTCGTTCTACCCAACAATTTATGGAGAGTTTATCGCCTTCAACTCTTGCTAGTGTCGTAGAAACTACGACAAATCTAGCAAGTGATGGAGCAGCTTATTCTAGTAATTTCAATTTCCAATTGATTATGTTAGGGATTACCTTTCTTTATCTTGTGATTCGAAATTATGATTTTAAACAGCTTCCTATACGTTGGAGCTGGTCTGTTTTAATTTGGGTACCCCTTATCTTTGCTGTAGTTGGGATATTCGGTGATATCATTACAACCCTTAGTGGTGAGTATAATTATTTCAATCCTCAACTAATTCCTTTTATAGACCCTATGGAAATCATTCGAAAATTCATGGCTTTAACGCCGATGGCGATTTGCTATGCTTTACTAAATGGTTTTTATGAAGAATTTTTCTTCTTAGGCTTACTGACCTCAGTAAAAGAAAAGCACAAGTGGTTGGCTCTAGTCTACTCGGTAATTATACGGATTTCTTTCCATACCTATCAAGGCTTACTCTGGGCCTTGGTGATTGGGCTTGTTTATGGTCTCTTTTATTATTTCTTGTACAAGTATGTAGTCAAGAATTTACTGCCATTTTTTCTCATGCATGCTCTAGCAGATATGTTTGGTTCCAGTCTCTTGTATCTCTTGATTGCTTGGGGAAATTAAGAAATCAAACTTTTTGACAACAGTCCAATGAGTTACTGTATCAAAGTCTTCTTGTTCATAAAAACGAGGTCGGGATTTCGGTCCCGACCTCTTGTTGATTCTATATGGATTAGTCTTTGTTTTCGTATGGCAAGATCAAGTTTAGGATGATACCTGTCATAGCTGATAGGGCAGTACCTGAAAGGGTAACTGGTCCAAGTTTAAGGATAGCTCCACCAAGTCCAAGCACCAACATAGCACTTGCGATGATAAGGTTGCGCATTTGACCGAAGTCAACACGTTCTTTGATCAAGACTTTCAAACCGTTACTTGCGATAACCCCGTAAAGAAGGATAGACATACCACCAAGTACAGCGTTTGGAATTGTTGAAATCAAGGCAGTAAATTTACCAAGGAAGCTGAGGGCAATTGCGATAAAGGCAGCGTTACGGATAACTGAGACAGAAGCGATACGAGTCATACCGATAACCCCTGTATTTTCTCCGTAAGTTGTATTTGCTGGTCCACCAAGGAAGGCAGAAACAGATGTTGCGATACCATCACCAAGAAGAGTACGGTGTAGACCTGGTTCTTTCAAGAATTGGCGTCCACAGATTTGACCTAAAACGGTATGGTCTCCGATATGTTCAGAAATGGTTACAATTGCGATTGGTAAGATGGCAATTGTTTCAGGACCGAAGTAAAGGTTGTATTGTTTGAAGGCACCACCTGTATTGAATGGTAGGTAGAAACCAGGGATTTCAAACCAGTTAGCTTCAAGAACAGGAGTGAAGTCAACCAATCCAAGTGCTAGGGCAAAGAGGTAACCACCGATAATGGCAAAAAGGAATGGGATGATTCGTAGGAAGCCTTTTCCTTTTGTATTGATAAAGGCAGCAATCAAGAAAGTAACAACGGCTACAAGAGCGTTTTTCCAGTTTCCATCAGCTACCAGACCAGCGTTGGTAACAGCTGAACTAGCAAGTCCAAGACCGATAACGATGATCATAGGTCCGATGATGATTGGTGGCAAGAGTTTATCAATCCATTTTGTACCCGCAAAACGAACACTTGCAGCAACAAGGACATAGACCAAACCAGTCAAGATAACCCCTGTTTGGGCAGCAGATACATCGCCACCCATTTCTTTCATAGCAAGTGACATTGCTGTGATAAAGGCAAATGAAGAACCTAGATAAACTGGAACTTTAAATCCAGTACATACCATGTAAATCAGTGTTCCGACACCTGATGCAAAAAGGGCAACCGATACAGGCATTCCCAAGATCAAAGGTACCAAGATGGTTGCACCAAACATGGCGAATACGTGCTGGAAGCTAAGGAGAATTCCTTTGCCAGCTGAAGGACGTTGGTCAACGTCAAGTAACAAATCAACAGTTGATTCTTGTTTCATATAAACCTCACTTTTGGGCATCAAAAAAGAGCCCATTATTTTACAGCAATAGGCTCTCAGAGTAAGACTTCTTCAAAACATGGTTATCCCAATATTAAAGAATTTCATATATTTCTGCGTCTTCGTCACCTCACGGGATGACATTAAAAACCTTTGCTTAGGATAGTATAGCAGAAAAAAATGATTTTGTAAATCATTTTTTCCCGAGCTTGAAAATAAAAAAGCGAGGTTTGATTTTGTAAATCATTTTTTCCCGAGCTTAAAAATAAAAAAGTGAGGAATTCTTTTGTAAACAACTTTTTTTAAAATGTTTTAAAGTGGTCGTTTGTTAGGCATACCTGCTTTTCTTGGATATTTGTTAGGAGTTTCCTTTTTCTTCTCAACAATAGTAATGTAGCGAGGGTCTCCGTTAGGAAGAGTGTAACTGAGGTTTTCTTCAACCTTACTAAAGAGAAGATTGAGGGCATTTTTAGCTTCAGTTAATTCCTCAGGTGCATTGCTAGCCTTAAGGGCTAGCAATGTTCCACCGACTTTCAGGTAGGGGATAGTCAACTCGGACAAGACCTGCATACGGGCAACTGCACGAGCTGTAACGAAATCAAACTGAGCACGGAAGTTCTTATCTTGGGCGAAGTCTTCGGCACGTCCATGATAGAAGTGAACATTTTCTAAACCTAGTTCTTGGGCTAATAGATTCAAAAAGTTGATACGTTTATTGAGAGAATCAATAATAGTAACCTCTAGTTGAGGATAGAGAATTTTCATGGGAAGGCTAGGAAAACCTGCTCCAGCACCGATGTCTAAGAGTTTAATGGGCTGGTTTTCAATCAATCCCTGTAAAATAGGAGCGATGGAATCATAGAAGTGTTTGAGATAGACTTCTTCTTTTTCTGTAATAGCAGTCAGGTTGATTTTTTCATTCCATTCAACCAAGAGTTCAAAATAACGCTCAAATTGAAATTTTTGCTGGTCAGAAAGAAGAATCTTGTGTTCAGCTAGCAAGTTATAAAATGTTTCTGGTTTCATAGTAGTTTCCTTCTTTAGTATCATCTTATTTTACCACAAAAAGATAGAAATTTGATATACTGGTACTAATCTAAAAATAGAAAGGAGATATCAGATGAATTTGATTATTCTTGGAGTTCTTGCTCTTATTGGTATCTTTGTGATTCTTACCTATAATGGATTGGTTAAAAATCGCATGCAAACTAAGGAGGCATGGAGTCAGATTGATGTTCAGTTGAAACGTCGTAACGATCTCTTGCCAAACTTGATTGAGACTGTAAAGGGATATGCAAAGTATGAAGGTTCAACACTTGAAAGAGTTGCAGAGCTTCGCAATCAAGTAGCCGCTGCAACCTCACCGGCAGAAGCTATGAGAGCTAGTGATGCCCTTTCACGCCAGGTGTCAGGAATTTTTGCTGTTGCAGAAAATTATCCAGACCTAAAAGCGAGTGGCAACTTTGCACAATTGCAAGAAGAGCTGACCAATACTGAAAATAAAATTTCTTACTCTCGCCAACTCTACAATAGTGTTGTTAGCAACTATAATGTTAAATTGGAGACTTTCCCAAGTAACCTAGTTGCTGGACTCTTTGGTTTTAAAGTCGCTGATTTCCTTCAAACTCCTGAAGAAGAAAAGGCAGTACCTAAAGTCGATTTTAGTGGTTTAGGTGACTAGGATGTTGTATGATCAAATCGCGAGTAATAAGCGAAGAACTTGGATTTTACTACTAGTATTCTTTTTACTTTTGGCTTTGGTTGGATATGCAGTTGGTTACCTCTTTATGCGGTCTGGTCTTGGTGGCTTAGTTATCGCTCTGATTATCGGCTTTATCTATGCCTTGTCCATGATTTTTCAATCAACAGAGATAGTTATGAGCATGAATGGTGCGCGCGAGGTGAATGAGCAGACCGCACCAACTCTTTATCATGTTGTTGAAGATATGGCTATGGTGGCGCAAATTCCTATGCCACGTGTCTTCATCATCGATGATGCTAGCTTGAATGCCTTTGCAACAGGTTCAAATCCTCAAAATGCAGCGGTCGCAGCAACTTCAGGACTCTTAGCGGTTATGAATCGTGAAGAGTTAGAAGCGGTTATAGGCCATGAAGTCAGTCACATTCGTAACTATGATATTCGGATTTCTACTATTGCGGTTGCCCTTGCCAGTGCCATTACACTTTTATCAAGTATGGCTGGACGCATGATGTGGTGGGGTGGTGCAGGCCGTGGTCGTAGAAGTGATGACCGTGATAGTGGTGGACTTGAAATTATTATGCTAGTTGTTTCTCTCCTAGCAATTGTTTTGGCTCCCTTAGCAGCAACTTTGGTACAACTAGCCATCTCTCGTCAACGAGAATTTTTAGCGGATGCTTCAAGTGTAGAGTTGACTCGTAATCCTCAAGGGATGATCAATGCCCTTCGTAAGCTGGACCATAGTCAGCCAATGAGCCGTCATGTGGATGATGCTAGCAGTGCTCTCTATATCAATGATCCTCAAAAACGAGGTGGTTTGCAAAAACTCTTCTATACGCATCCGCCTATCTCAGAACGAATTGAGCGTTTGAAACATATGTAAAAACGAGTCTGGGACAAAAGTCCTAGCCTCTTTTTGATGTTGGATTGTCGAGCAAGACGCAGTGGTTGAGTGGGCTCTACTACGCTTATTTCATCAGCTTTTACAGCCCTACTCAACTGTGCGGAGGTGGGACGACGAAATCGAATTCTAACGAATTACCGATTTCTGTCCCACTCTCTTTTGCATCTATCACCTCACTTGTGACTTGTCCTATCACAAAAAAGTAGTATAATATATGTAATTAAATATTAGTGAGGTGAATCATGTATAAGCGCTGGATGACCTTTTTCTTGATTTTGATTTTCATACCAATACACTTGAGTATAGCTGACAAAGTTATGCAGACAAATTCATTAGTTCTCTCAATTATTTTTACACTTGTTGAGCTTGCAATATTTTTTTATGTAGGAAGAAAGTATGACCTGTTTCACATTCGAAAAATCTGCCTAAAAGACATTCTGAAATGGCTTTTCTCATACGCCTTGCTCTTCCTGTTTTATATCTTGGTCAATTTTTTAGGACCTACCCAATCAGACACTACTCAATCAATTCAAAATTTATCACTTTCATTGCCTGTGCTCTTTCTAGATCTCTGTATTTTAGCACCCGTTACGGAAGAAATTTTTATGCGAGGACTGTTACAAGGGACAGTATTTAAGAATACATATATTGGCTTGGTTGCCACATCGGTTCTCTTTGCTTATCTACATGGACCCTATACGATTCCTAGTTTTATCACCTATTTAGGTATGGGGTTGGCATTTGGTATAAGGTATAAGACTTCCGACAATCTTTGGAATTCCATTCTCTTGCATGTCCTCAATAATTTGGTTGCATTCTGCTTTATGTATTTGATATAATTTCCAAATTAGAATGCCTTAGTTTATAAATATAGGTAAAATTTTTTCCCTATACAACTGTAACAATAGCCAGTCATGAGCTGGTTTGTAGAGCATGTAGCAAAACCTTCTATAGCAAGGCTCCTGAAAAACTCTTCTATCCTAAACCCTTAAGCTCAGACCGAATTGAGCGTTTGCAACATATGTAGAAAGAGAGAGTGAGACAGAAATCGGTAATTCGTTAGAATTCTATTTCGTCGTCCCACCTCTGCACAGTTGAGTAGGGCTGTAAAAGCTGATGAAATCAGCGTAGTAGAGCCCACTCAACCACTGCGTCTTGCTCGACAATCCAAATACAATTGAGAGGCCAGGACTTTTGTCCCAGCCTCTTTTGAGATTTTCTACATTTATAAATCTTGTAAATCAACGACTTCCAAACCATGTTCTGTCAGACGATAGATATTCGTACAGACTTCTTTTAAGAAACGTCGATCATGCGAAACAGTAACCAGACCACCGGGATAATTGGCAAAGAGTTTTCTGATTTCTGGTTGAGAAGTTGGAGAAAAGTTTCGTGTGGGTTCATCCAGAAGGAGAAAGTTCGGTTTACGTAGAACTAAATTCAAAAGAAGGAGTTTACCTTGTTGACCTCCAGATAAGGAGTGGATTTGGTGGTGCATCTCTGGATAGCTGAAATTAAGGCTGGCTAAGCGAGATTGGATTTTCTGTAATTCCTCTTTGTGTCCAGTTTGGTTGAGAAAATCTACTGGAGATAGATCCAAATTCAATGTTTCTTGGTAATCTTGTGGCATAAATCCAAGCGAGATTTCTCTCTTATTATTAAGAAGTTGCTGCAACTTGGCTAACAGAGTGGATTTGCCAACGCCATTGGGACCGATAATGCCGATTTTATCTTGACCACGGACAGTTAATTGTAACTCCTGAGCCAAAACACGCTCACCAATGGACAAAGTCTCATTTTCCAGTCGAACTAAGACTTTTGAAGTGGCTAATGGCTCTATATCTGAGAAGAAAAGTTGAATTTGCTCTTCTTCAAGTGGCTTTTGGGCCATGGACTGAGCTGCTTTTTCGTAACGTTTTTCTTGAGAAAGAACATTTTTCATCTTTTTAGCCAATAGTCTCCCGGCAGTACTATCTTTAGTGTTTCGCAAGGCAGTTTCTACTCTTTGCTTGACTTGGCGATGTTTTTCCATGGTTTTATCATAGGAACGTTGATCGTTGGCAGCTTGCTGGCTTTGTCTGGCAAAATTAACCCTTCTCTGTTCACTATAGCGATCATAGTCTAAATGTTCGACCAGGGTTTCAGCTTCCTTTCGATGCTTGACCAGTCGTAAGTGGATTATGGTATCTGCCGTTTGAGAGAGAAAGTCTTCATCATGAGAAATGAAAATAACGGTTTGCCTAATCTTCTGAATCTGACCTTTTAGCCAATCAACTGTTTCGATGTCTAAGTCATTTGAAGGTTCATCTAAAAATAAAATCTCAAAGGGTTTGGCCAATTCATGGATGAGCTGAATTTTCAAGGCTTCGCCACCCGAGAGGCTACCAATCTCTTGGTCACTAGCGAAGCGATCACTATCAAAATGCAACTCCTCAGCCAAACGATAGAGGAGACTGTAGTCTAAATCAGTTGACTCTAAAAAGAAGTAGTCCTGTAAAGATTTTTTCTTCAGTTCTTCAGGGAGATGTTGGGGAATGTAGGCCAAGGACTGAAGGTCAGACTGAATATCTCCCCTGATAGTGAAATCAGCTAATCTTTCTCCCATTAAAGCTCGTAGTAAGGTTGATTTGCCATTTCCTTCTTCTCCAATAATAGCTACCTTTTCTCCGTCTTGGATAGTCATATTTAAATCGGAAATAAGGTCTCGTAAATCTTTGTTTTGTGTGATGGTTAGATGATTGATTTTTATCATATTGTTGGCCTTTCTAGAATATCCATAGTGCATAACAAAAGCTCTACTTTATCTAGTAGAGCCCAAAGTCTATGTCAAAAAACTCTTTTAAAAGGGCTGAAAATCCAGCAGAAAAAAGAGCACACAAAAAGAGACAGAAACAAGATCTACTAAATAAAGGTTCTTTATTTGATAGACTTAGTTGTTCATGTCTCCCTTACCTCCGAAAATTATTATGTTTATTTTATACCTTTTGGAACACTTTGTCAAAAGAAATGAGAAATTCAAATCTTTCTAGAAACCAAAAACAGGTCCATAGAGTGTCAAAACGTGCTTTACTTGATCGTAGTGGAATTTGTCATAGTTTCGCCAAGCAGTGCGGGCTTGGTCATTTAATTTCAGTGAACCAAGTCCAATCAAAAGACTAGTCTGTTGGTAAAAAGATTCCAGTTCAATTAAGATGGCGTTGTCTACTTTCTCAGCCTTTTTAAGTTGATTTAGAAGCTGGTCAATAATTTTCTGCAAGCGCAGATCATCAGGCAATCCTTGTTTGCAGGTTTGGTAAGCTTTATTTAACTCGGAAATGAGTTGATAAGCTTCTAAGATTAGTTCTTTGTCTTCCATATGAGCGTCCTCCTTTGCTCATGTATTGATGTCTATAGTATAGCACAAAAAATAAATTTGTCATAATAAATATATCAAAAATTAATAATATTTAAAACAAGGTCTGGAGCGATTAAATTAAGTGATTTCATGGTATAATCAAGAAAGTAGATCTTTATGGAGGAAGTATGAAATTAAATATTCAAGAAATCCGTAAGCAGCCTGAAGGCTTGCACTTTGAGCAGACTTTAGACTTAGCAGCTGACTTGCGTGCCCGTAATCAAGAAATTTTAGATGTAAAAGATATTGTCGCTATTGGAAAAGTTCAGTACGAAGACCTTATGTTTTTCCTAGACTATCAATTGTCTTATACAATCGTTTTAGCTTCTAGTCGTAGCATGGAACCGGTAGAATTGAAAGAGTCTTATCCAGTGACAGAAGTCTTTATGGAAGGTGCTACAAATCAACTGGACCAAGAAGTTCTAGATGATGACTTGGTTTTACCGATTGAAAATGGAGAAATTGACCTAGCTGAAAGTGTTTCGGACAATATCTTGCTCAACATTCCAATCAAAGTCTTAACGGCAGAAGAAGAAGCTGGTCAGGGATTTGTTTCTGGAAATGACTGGCAAATCATGTCTGAGGAAGAGTATCAAGCCCAACAAGCAGTCAAGAAAGAAGAAAATAGTCCTTTTGCAGGTTTGCAAGGACTGTTTGACGGAGACGAATAGATGGTTTTATCCAAGAAACGTGCCCGTCATGTCATTGAGGAAATCATCGCTCTTTTTCCAGATGCAAAACCAAGTCTAGACTTTCGCAATCATTTTGAACTTCTGGTTGCTGTTATGCTGTCTGCTCAGACGACAGATGCGGCAGTCAACAAGGCTACACCTGGACTTTTTGCAGCTTTTCCAACCCCACAAACCATGGCAGATGCAAGTGAGAGTGAGATTGCCTCGTATATTTCTCGCCTAGGCCTTTATCGCAATAAGGCTAAATTCCTCAAAAAATGTTCCCAACAACTCCTGGATGATTTTGACGGTCAAGTCCCTCAGACTAGAGAAGAATTAGAGAGTTTGGCAGGAGTTGGTCGTAAAACAGCCAACGTAGTTTTGAGCGTGGGATTCGGTATTCCAGCTTTTGCAGTAGATACTCACGTAGAGCGAATCTGTAAACACCACGATATTGTTAAAAAATCAGCTACACCCCTTGAGGTCGAAAAACGTGTCATGGATGTTTTGCCACCAGAAGAATGGCTTGCAGCCCATCAGGCTATGATTTACTTTGGTCGTGCTATCTGTCATCCGAAAAATCCAGAATGCGATCACTATCCACAGTTGTACGATTTTAGTTCGTTATAAAATTGATTTCTTGTGTTTTTTCTTGCATCGATTCCTGGTTTGTGTTATAGTAGTACCAATCAAATATTCCTTTAATCCTGTCCCGTGAGGCAGGCAAGGAGCTGAATCAAGTAGAAGGGTGGAGTCTCTGCTGTTTTGGTAGGGCTGGCTTAACTATACATTCTGAAGTCTCCTTGTTTAAGGAGACTTTTCTTTTTGGAGGTTTGTCATGAAGACAAAAGAAGTTGTAGACGAATTGACCGTCAAGCGAGCGATTACTCGAATTACCTATGAGATTATCGAGCGAAATAAAGATTTGAACAAGATTGTACTGGCTGGGATAAAAACACGCGGTGTCTTTATTGCCCACCGTATCCAAGAGCGATTGGAACAGTTGGAATCTATCTCAGTGCCAGTCGTTGAGTTAGACACCAAACCATTCCGTGACGATGTCAAAAGCGGTGAAGATACTTCTATAATCTCTGTTGATGTGACAGAACGTGAGGTCATCTTGGTGGACGATGTGCTTTACACAGGTCGGACCATCCGAGCAGCTATTGACAACATCGTAAGCCATGGTCGTCCTTCTCGTGTGAGTTTAGCTGTTCTAGTTGACCGCGGGCATAGAGAATTACCGATTCGTCCAGACTATGTAGGGAAAAATATCCCAACCAGTCGTTCAGAAGAAATCATCGTAGAGATGACTGAACTTGATGGACAAGATCGTGTTCTTATTACCGAAGAAGCTTAGATAGCCAAAGGAGTTAGCCATGTCAGAAAATCAACAAGCCATTCAACATGTAGTCTCAATGGAAGACCTTACTGTAGAACAAGTCATGAAATTGATTAAACGCGGGATCGAATTTAAAAATGGAGCAAAGGCTTCTTATGAAGACCAACACATCGTCTCTAATCTCTTCTTTGAGAGTTCGACTCGTACCCACAAATCTTTTGAAGTAGCAGAGATTAAACTGGGCCTTCACCTACTGGACTTCGATGTAAAAACAAGTTCAGTCAACAAGGGTGAAACACTCTACGATACAATTTTGACCTTGTCAGCCTTGGGAGTAGATGCCTGTGTCATCCGACACCCAGAGGTGGATTACTACAGAGAGTTGATCGATAGTCCGACGATTACGACTTCGATTATCAATGGTGGCGACGGTTCTGGGCAACATCCTAGCCAGAGCTTGCTTGATTTAATGACGATTTATGAAGAATTTGGACACTTCGAAGGACTCAAGGTAGCCATTGCTGGTGACCTTGACCATTCGCGTGTGGCTAAATCCAATATGCAAATCTTAAAACGCTTAGGAGCAGAACTCTACTTTGCTGGACCTGAGGAATGGAGAAGTCAAGAGTTTGCAGACTATGGACAGTTTGTAAGCATTGATGAAATCATTGACCAAGTTGATGTGATGATGTTTCTCCGTGTTCAGCATGAGCGTCATGAAAGTGGAACAGTCTTTTCAAAAGAGGGCTATCATGCTCAGCATGGTTTGACTCAAGAACGTTACGATCGCTTGAAAGATAAAGCTATTCTGATGCATCCTGCTCCTGTAAATCGCGATGTTGAAATTGCTGATCACTTGGTCGAAGCACCAAAATCACGTATTGTTCAACAAATGACCAATGGTGTCTTTGTCAGAATGGCAATTTTAGAATCTGTATTGACTTACAGAAACGCAAAATAAGACACAAAACGTTAAAAGATGCCTGAGAGCATCCACGAGAGGTGAATTTATGACTAAACGACTTCTAGTTTTAGAAGATGGAACAATTTTTGAAGGAAAAGCCTTTGGGGCTGATATTGATGTAACTGGTGAAATCGTCTTTAATACTGGGATGACTGGTTATCAAGAATCTATTACGGATCAGTCTTACAATGGACAAATCCTAACCTTTACCTATCCCTTGGTTGGGAATTATGGGATTAACCGTGATGACTACGAGTCTATCAGTCCAACCTGTAAAGGTGTAGTGGTATTTGAAGAAGCTCGTAGAGCCAGTAACTGGCGTAACCAGATGACGCTGGATGAATTTTTGAAATCTAAGAAAATCCCTGGTATTTCAGGTATTGATACACGTGCTTTGACAAAAATCATTCGCAAACATGGGACTATGAGAGCGACTCTGACACATGTGGGAGATAGTATTGATCACATCACAGATCAGCTTCAAGCAACTGTTTTACCAATTGATAATATCAAACAGGTTTCTACAAAAATTGCATATCCAGCTCCAGGAGTAGGTTTAAGTGTGGTACTTGTAGACTTTGGTCTCAAGCATTCAATCTTAAGAGAGTTGTCTAAGAGAGATTGTAATGTAACGGTCGTTCCTTATACTACAACAGCAGAGGAAATCCTTCACTTAAATCCAGACGGAGTTATGTTGTCAAATGGACCGGGAAATCCAGAAGATGTTCCAGAAGCACTCGATATGATTCGTGGTATTCTCGGGAAAATTCCAATATTTGGTATTTGTATGGGGCATCAGCTCTTTGCGATGGCAAATGGTGCCAAGACCTATAAGATGAAATTTGGTCACCGTGGATTTAACCACGCTGTACGCGAAATTGCAACAGGGCGCGTGGACTTTACTAGTCAAAACCATGGATACGCAGTGAGTCGTGAAGATTTTCCAGACCATTTGATGATTACTCATGAAGAAATCAATGACAAGTCAGTTGAAGGTGTACGTCACAGATACCAACCAGGTTTCTCCGTGCAATTCCACCCAGATGCTGCACCAGGTCCGCACGATGCAAGTTATCTATTTGACGAGTTCATCGAGATGATGGAAGCTTTCAAACAAGCAAACTAAAGACGAGTGTGAAATCGTCGGAGAATTTATGTAACTGAACACGGACGGAAAGCTCGGAATTTAGAGAACCCAACTCGGATTGTCAATCCTTCCTTGGTTTCCTAAAATTCAATCGCTTTCTATTCGTCCTTTGTATCTTATTTAATGTCGCCCTGTGAGGCGACGAATAGAAAGGCAGGTCGTTTCTTTTAGTCGCTATTAGGCGAACTAAAAACTCCCTGCACTAGATTTTTTATCGAAAAAAATCGTTTCGCTAAAAAATCGTCGGAGAATTTATTTAATGGCAACCTGAGAGTTGCCGAATAGAAAGGAGAAGGGTGAGCCGTATTTGCTGAATTGAATACGGGCTACGGACGGTGCTAAAAAGATAGTTATTCCTAGAACTGACGGTTCTTCGTCATAACTCCTATTTTAGCTTTGTCCGCTTGACGCCCTTAATATCTTGTAAATGCCTAAACGTACTGATATTCAAAAAATTATGGTGATTGGTTCTGGTCCGATTATTATTGGTCAGGCTGCTGAGTTTGACTATGCTGGAACCCAGGCCTGCTTGTCTTTGAAAGAAGAGGGGTATGAGGTTGTCTTGGTTAACTCAAATCCTGCAACCATTATGACGGATAAAGAGATTGCAGACAAGGTCTACATCGAACCGATTACACTTGAGTTTGTAACGCGTATTCTCCGTAAGGAACGTCCAGATGCCTTGCTTCCAACACTTGGAGGTCAAACAGGGCTTAATATGGCAATGGAGTTGTCTAAAAATGGTATTCTTGATGAATTGGGAGTAGAACTTCTCGGGACTAAATTGTCTGCTATCGACCAAGCAGAGGACCGCGATCTCTTTAAACAATTGATGGAAGAACTCAAGCAACCAATTCCAGAATCAGAAATTGTCAACACAGTGGAAGAAGCCGTTGCCTTTGCAGCAACTATTGGTTACCCAGTTATTGTCCGCCCAGCCTTCACTCTCGGTGGTACTGGTGGTGGTATGTGTGCCAACGAGGAAGAATTGCGTGAAATCGCTGAAAATGGTTTGAAGTTGTCACCTGTTACCCAGTGTTTGATTGAGCGTTCGATTGCTGGTTTTAAGGAAATCGAATACGAAGTCATGCGTGACTCAGCTGACAATGCCCTTGTTGTTTGTAACATGGAAAACTTTGACCCCGTTGGGATTCACACAGGGGACTCTATTGTATTTGCCCCAGCGCAGACTATGTCAGACTATGAAAACCAAATGCTTCGTGATGCTAGTTTGAGCATTATCCGCGCTCTCAAGATTGAAGGCGGATGTAACGTTCAGCTTGCGCTTGATCCACACAGTTTTAAGTACTATGTTATCGAAGTAAATCCTCGTGTATCTCGTTCGTCAGCCCTTGCTTCCAAGGCGACAGGTTATCCAATCGCTAAATTGGCGGCTAAGATTGCTGTAGGGTTGACCTTAGATGAAGTTATTAACCCAGTTACAGGTTCAACTTATGCCATGTTTGAGCCAGCCCTTGACTACGTGGTTGCCAAAATTCCGCGCTTCCCATTTGACAAGTTTGAAAAGGGTGAACGCCGTCTTGGTACTCAGATGAAGGCGACTGGAGAAGTTATGGCCATTGGTCGTAACATTGAAGAATCCCTTCTCAAGGCCTGTCGCTCACTAGAAATCGGTGTTCACCACAATGAAATACCTGAACTTGCCTCAGTTTCTGATGATGCCTTGATTGAAAAAGTTGTCAAAGCCCAAGATGACCGTCTCTTCTATGTGTCAGAAGCTATTCGCCGTGGTTACACACCAGAAGAAATTGCTGAATTGACTAAGATTGATATCTTCTATCTGGACAAACTCTTGCATATCTTTGAAATCGAGCAGGAGTTGGGTGCCCATCCACAAGATCTAGACGTTTTGAAAACGGCTAAACTAAATGGATTTTCAGACCGTAAGATTGCTGAACTCTGGAAAACGACTGCTGATCACGTTCGTCAACTTCGCTTGGAAAACAAGATTGTCCCAGTTTACAAGATGGTTGATACCTGTGCGGCAGAGTTCGACTCTGAAACACCATATTTCTATTCAACCTATGGTTGGGAAAATGAGTCTATCAAGTCTGACAAGGAATCTGTACTTGTTCTAGGTTCTGGTCCAATCCGTATCGGTCAAGGGGTTGAATTTGACTACGCAACTGTTCACTCGGTTAAGGCTATTCAAGCTGCTGGTTATGAGGCTATCATCATGAACTCAAACCCAGAAACAGTTTCAACCGACTTCTCTGTATCAGATAAGCTTTACTTTGAGCCATTGACATTTGAAGATGTTATGAACGTCATTGACTTGGAGCAACCAAAAGGGGTAATCGTTCAGTTCGGTGGTCAAACAGCTATCAACCTTGCAGAGCCCTTGGCAAAAGCAGGTGTGACCATCCTTGGTACACAGGTTGCTGACTTAGACCGAGCTGAAGACCGTGATCTCTTTGAACAAGCCCTCAAAGATTTGGATATTCCACAGCCACCTGGTCAAACGGCCACCAATGAAGAAGAAGCAGTTCTTGCAGCTCGCAAGATTGGCTTCCCAGTTCTTGTCCGCCCATCTTATGTCTTGGGTGGACGCGCCATGGAAATCGTAGAAAACGAGGAAGACCTTCGTTCTTACATGCGTACAGCTGTTAAGGCTAGTCCAGACCACCCAGTTCTTGTTGACTCTTACATCGTTGGACAAGAGTGTGAAGTTGATGCCATTTCAGACGGAGAAAATGTCCTTATCCCTGGTATCATGGAGCATATCGAACGTGCCGGTGTTCACTCAGGTGACTCAATGGCCGTTTATCCTCCACAAACCTTGTCGCAAAAGGTGCAAGAAACAATCGCAGACTATACTAAACGCCTAGCAATCGGTCTTAACTGCCTTGGAATGATGAACATCCAGTTTGTTATCAAGGATGAAAAAGTCTATGTTATTGAGGTCAATCCACGTGCCAGCCGTACAGTGCCATTCCTTTCTAAGGTAACCAATATCCCTATGGCTCAAGTAGCGACCAAGCTCATTCTTGGGCAAAGACTTGAAGAACTTGGCTACCAAGATGGACTTTATCCTGAAAGTACTCGTGTTCATATCAAGGCGCCTGTCTTCTCCTTTACCAAACTAGCTAAGGTAGATAGCTTGCTCGGTCCTGAAATGAAGTCAACAGGTGAAGTTATGGGCTCTGATACGACTCTAGAAAAAGCTCTCTATAAAGCTTTTGAAGCTTCTTACCTTCACCTGCCAACTTTTGGTAACGTTGTCTTTACCATTGCAGATGATGCCAAAGAAGAAGCCTTGGACTTGGCTCGTCGTTTCCAAAATATTGGTTATGGAATCCTTGCGACAGAAGGGACAGCAGCCTTCTTTGCTAGTCATGGACTGCAAGCCCAGCCTGTTGGTAAGATTGGTGATGACGATAAGGATATTCCAAGCTTTGTTCGTAAAGGAAGAATTCAAGCTATCATTAACACAGTAGGAACAAAACGAACTGCTGACGAAGATGGAGAGCAAATCCGCCGTTCAGCCATTGAACACGGTGTGCCCCTCTTCACAGCCATAGATACAGCTAACGCCATGCTCAAGGTACTTGAAAGTAGAAGTTTTGTCACAGAAGCAATTTAGTTTCTTGTTAAATGATCTAAGTAGCTTTTATCCAGCGTCAAAAGACGCTGGTTTTTCCTCTTTTATAGAGAAATCGAGTTAGAAATAATAGTTACAGTTCACCATTAAATGTCAAAGTTTATCAATAGATTTATCATTATCGTTAATGAGTAGACTTATTCTGACTTTCCCTAAAATTTTGTTGAATTTTCTTAAGTTTTTATCATATTTTTTATAATTAAGGTGCCTTAAGAAAAATAATGAAAAAACTAAATGTTTTTCATATAGTTTTCATTTTTTGTGTTATAATTAAGGTGCCTTAAGAAAAATATTAAGGTGCCTTAAGAAAAATAATGAAAAAACTAAATGTTTTTCATATAGTTTTCATTGTTTTAATAGTTTAAAGTCAATCTTATTTTTCTCTAATAGAAAATAATGAAAAAGTAGGTTTAGAAAGAGGTAAGTATCTATGTCTTCTCATAAAAAAGTGTCACTCTCTGAGATTAATCAATCTATCGATACTCCAAATAACAATCATTTCTGGCAAAATTTAAAGGCCTTTTTAGGTCCGGGTGCTCTTGTCGCAGTTGGTTATATGGATCCAGGAAACTGGATTACCAGTGTAGTCGGTGGTGCTTCCTATAAGTATAGTCTCTTGTTTGTTATCTTGATTTCATCTCTCATTGCCATGCAACTTCAGCAGATGGCAGGAAAGCTTGGTATTGTAACCCAGATGGACCTGGCTCAAGCAACGGCTCATCATTCACCTAAATGGCTTCGTTATAGTCTATGGGTGATTTTGGAATTGGCCTTGATGGCGACAGATTTGGCAGAAGTTCTAGGTTCAGCCATTGCCCTAAATCTTCTCTTTAAGATTCCGATTATGATAGCCATTCTCTTGACTGTGTTGGATGTTTTTCTCTTATTGCTCCTGATGAAGTTTGGCTTTAAGAAGATAGAAGCTATCGTGACAACGCTGATTTTAACGATTCTAGCAATCTTTACCTATCTGGTAGCTTTATCACATCCAAGCTTCCAAGGAATCGTTGAAGGTTATTTGCCAAATGCAACCTTGTTTGAGAGTCCTCTGCCTGGACATGAAAGTCAATTAACCTTGGCGCTGGGGATTGTGGGTGCGACAGTGATGCCCCATAACCTCTATTTACATTCTTCCTTGTCTCAAACTCGGAAAATCAATCACAAGGACAAGAATGATTTGCGAAAAGCCGTTCGTTTTATGACTTGGGATTCTAATCTCCAGTTATCCTTGGCCTTTGTGGTTAACTCCCTTCTTTTGATCTTAGGGGCGGCTCTCTTTTTCGGACATGCATCTGAGATTTCTGCTTTCTCTCAAATGTATAATGCCTTGCAGGATTCAACCATTGCGGGAGCTATAGCTAGCTCAACCTTATCAACCTTGTTTGCCTTGGCCCTATTAGCCAGTGGTCAGAATTCGACTATCACAGGTACCTTGACAGGACAAATCGTTATGGAAGGTTTCTTACATATGCGATTGCCTCAGTGGTTCATTCGTTTGGCGACTCGTCTCTTTGCCTTACTGCCTGTCATGATAGTAGCAGTTTTGTTTGGTCATCAGGAAAAAACCTTGGATCAGTTATTGGTCTATTCACAGGTCTTTCTTTCTATCGCTCTTCCATTTTCAATCTTCCCCTTGATTTATCTCACTTCAAAAAAATCAGTGATGGGAGAATTTACCAATGCCAAGTGGAATACTATCCTTGGTTATATTGTTTCCATTATCTTAACTGTCCTCAATGTGAAATTGCTATTTGATATTTTTTAAGGACCTTTTAACGTGAATTAGAAAAAAATCACCCAAGAGTTAACTCTCGGGTGATTTTTTGCAATTTAAATCTTTGATAGACGAAAATCCATTATAAAAAGCTGCATGAAGATGCAGCCACACTATAGCTACGGAAGACATGGGATTCGAACCCACGCACGCTTTCACACGCCTACCGCGTTTCCAACACGGCCTCTTAAGCCTCTTGAGTAATCTTCCAATCCTTACTAAAATAGTTTATCATAAAGGCAAGTATCTTGCAATTAAAATTCAAACAATTGGCAAAATGATAGAAAATGAAAGAAAATGATAAAAAGTGCTTGACTTTGCTATTTTTTGTGATAGAATGATTATTGTAATCGTTAACAGGAGGTGAGTAAGTGCTAAAAACTGAGAGAAAAAAGTTGATTTTAGAGGAGCTGGGTAAACATAAAGTCGTTACTTTAGAGAAATTAGTAGGCTTGCTAGATACTTCAGAATCAACAGTTAGACGCGATTTAGATGAATTGGAGTCTGAAAATAAACTTCGCCGAGTGCATGGAGGAGCAGAGTTGCCTCATTCCTTGCAAGAAGAAGAAACCATTCAAGAAAAATCTGTCAAAAACCTTCAAGAGAAAAAGTTGATTGCTCAAAAGGCAGCTTCCCTCATCAAAGAAAAAGATGTTATCTTTGTGGATGCAGGAAGTACGACAGCCTTTCTCATTAAAGAATTGGAGCGAAAAGACATTACTGTTGTGACTAACTCCATTCACCATGCGGTTCAATTAGTGGATAAGCAAATCCCGACAGTTATCATTGGCGGTGGGGTTAAAATGACGACTGATGCCAGCATCGGAGGAGTAGCTCTTAACCAGATTAACCAACTGCACTTTGACCGTGCCTTTATCGGAATGAACGGTGTAGATGAAGGTTATTATACAACTCCAGATATGGAGGAGGGAGCGGTTAAGCGAGCTATTTTGGAAAATGCTAAACAGACTTATGTCTTGGCGGATTCGTCCAAGATTGGCCAGTCTTGTTTTGCTAAAGTAGCTCCTATAAAACGTGCTATTGTCATTACAAGCAAGGGTCATGAGCTCTTGCCAGCTATCAAAGAGAAAACGGAGGTAATAGAAGTATGATTTATACAGTCACACTCAATCCATCTATTGACTACATTGTCCGTCTGGACAAAGTGGAAGTTGGTAGTGTCAATCGCATGGACAGTGATGATAAGTTTGCTGGTGGTAAAGGTATCAATGTTAGCCGTGTCTTGAAGCGTCTGGATATTCCAAATACAGCGACAGGCTTCATCGGAGGCTTTACAGGTAAATTTATCACAGATACTTTAGCTGAAGAACAAATTGAAACCCGATTTGTCCAAGTGGCAGAGGATACGCGTATCAATGTCAAGATCAAAGCAGACCAAGAAACAGAAATCAATGGGACTGGTCCTACTGTTGAAGCTGAACAACTTGAAGAGTTAAAAGCTATTCTTTCAAGTTTAACAGCAGAAGATACAGTGGTATTTGCTGGTTCAAGTGCTAAAAACTTAGGCAATGTCATCTATAAGGATTTGATTGCCTTGACTCGTCAAACGGGTGCTCAAGTGGTCTGTGACTTTGAAGGTAAGACCTTGATCGATAGTTTGGATTATCAACCTCTTTTGGTCAAACCAAACAATCATGAACTGGGAGCTATCTTTGGAGTCAAGCTTGAAAGCTTAGATGAGATTGAAAAATACGCTCGAGAATTGCTAGCTAAAGGTGCTCAAAACGTTATTATCTCTATGGCTGGCGATGGTGCCCTTCTGGTAACATCAGAGGGAGCTTACTTTGCTAAACCGATCAAGGGAACAGTGAAAAACTCAGTTGGGGCTGGTGACTCTATGGTTGCTGGATTTACTGGTGAGTTTGTCAAATCAAAAGACGCAGTAGAAGCCTTCAAATGGGGAGTGGCTTGTGGAACAGCAACCACCTTCTCAGATGACTTGGCGACTGCAGCATTTATCAAAGAGACTTATGAAAAAGTTGAGGTAGAAAAAAGATGAAAATTCAGGATTTATTGAGAAAAGACGTTATGTTGCTAGATTTACA
This sequence comes from Streptococcus sp. 27098_8_91, assembly GCF_041432385.1. NCBI lineage: Bacteria > Bacillati > Bacillota > Bacilli > Lactobacillales > Streptococcaceae > Streptococcus > Streptococcus sp. 27098_8_91. Next base: position 19,787 of record NZ_JAPVZN010000009.1, on the reverse strand, counting down.
AGCAACTGAAAAAACAGCAGCTATCGAAGAAATGATTCATAGCTTGGTTGAACACGGATACGTGTCAGATTTTGAAACTTTTAAAGAAGGAATCTTAGCGCGTGAAGCTTTGACTTCTACAGGCTTGGGCGACGGTATCGCTATGCCTCACAGCAAAAATGCTGCTGTAAAGGAAGCGACAGTTCTCTTTGCTAAGTCGAACAAGGGTGTTGACTACGAAAGTTTAGACGGACAAGCAACTGACCTCTTCTTTATGATTGCTGCTCCAGAAGGTGCCAATGATACTCACTTGGCTGCCTTGGCAGAATTGTCTCAATACTTGATGAAAGACGGCTTTGCTGATAAACTTCGTCAAGTAACATCAGCTGATCAAGTCATTGACCTCTTTGACCAAGCTTCAGAAAAAGCTCAAGAACCAGTTCAAGCTCCTGCGAATGAATCTGGTGACTTTATCGTAGCAGTTACAGCTTGTACAACAGGAATTGCCCACACATACATGGCACAAGAAGCTCTTCAAAAAGTGGCCGCGGAAATGGGTGTCGGTATCAAGGTTGAAACCAATGGTGCTAGCGGTGTTGGTAACAAATTGACATCAGAAGATATTCGTAAGGCTAAAGCTGTTATCATCGCTGCAGATAAGGCAGTTGAAATGGATCGTTTCGATGGCAAACCATTGGTAAATCGTCCAGTTGCAGATGGTATTCGTAAGACAGAAGAGTTGATCAACTTGGCTCTTTCTGGTAATGCTGAAGTCTACCGAGCTGCTAATGGAGCGCAAGCTTCAACAGCATCTAATGAAAAACAAAGTCTAGGTGGTGCCTTCTACAAACACTTGATGAGTGGTGTATCACAAATGTTGCCATTCGTTATCGGTGGTGGTATCATGATTGCCCTCGCCTTCTTGATTGATGGTGCTTTGGGGGTTCCAAATGAGAGCCTTGGAAATCTTGGTTCTTACCATGAACTCGCTTCTATGTTCATGAAAATCGGTGGATCAGCCTTTGGTTTGATGCTTCCAGTATTTGCAGGATATGTTGCTTACTCAATCGCTGAAAAACCAGGTTTGGTAGCAGGTTTCGTAGCTGGAGCTATTGCCAAAGAAGGTTTTGCCTTTGGTAAAATCCCTTATGCTCAAGGTGGTGAAGCAACTTCAGCTCTTGCAGGTGTATCATCAGGTTTCCTAGGAGCTCTTGTTGGTGGATTTATCGCTGGTGCCTTGGTACTTTTGGTTAAGAAATACGTGAAGCTTCCACGTTCACTTGAAGGTGCTAAATCAATCCTTCTCTTGCCACTTCTTGGAACAGTCTTGACAGGATTTGTTATGCTTGCTGTTAACATCCCAATGGCAGCAATCAACACTGCAATGAACGACTTCCTTTCAGGTCTTGGAGGCGGTTCAGCTGTCCTTCTTGGTATCGTTCTTGGAGGAATGATGGCTGTCGATATGGGTGGACCTGTCAATAAAGCAGCTTATGTCTTTGGTACGGGTACTCTTGCAGCAACAGTGTCAACAGGTGGTTCAGTAGCTATGGCAGCAGTTATGGCTGGAGGAATGGTTCCACCACTTGCGATCTTCGTTGCAACACTTCTTTTCAAAGATAAATTTACTAAAGAAGAACGCAACTCTGGTTTGACTAACATCGTTATGGGCTTGTCATTCATCACTGAAGGAGCGATTCCATTTGGTGCGGCTGACCCAGCTCGTGCTATCCCAAGTTTTATCCTTGGTTCAGCAGTGGCAGGTGGACTTGTTGGTCTTGCAGGTATCAAACTGATGGCACCTCACGGAGGAATCTTCGTTATCGCCCTTACAACAAATGCCCTTCTTTACCTTGTCTTTGTCTTGATTGGAGCACTTGTTAGTGGTGTAGTTTATGGTTACCTTCGTAAACCTTTAGAAAAATAATTACAAATACATTCAAATGACTGAACACGAAAGTGGGCAGTCATTTTTTTGATTTTTCTAGATGTTTCTGAAATATGGTATAATAGAAGAATGGCAAACAAAAATACAAATAAAACAAGACGGAGACCGTCAAAAGCTGAATTAGAAAGAAAGCAAGCTATCCAACGGATGTTAATTTCCTTAGTCATAGCTTTTTGCTTAATGTTCGCTGCTCTGAAATTAGGAGCAGTGGGACTCACCCTCTATAACCTTATTCGATTACTAGTAGGAAGTCTGGCTTATCTGGTCATTGTTGTCGTCCTAGTCTATCTTTTTCTTTTTAAATGGATTCGGAAGCGAGAAGGTCTGATCTCAGGTTTTCTTTGCATTTTTTCAGGTTTATTACTGATTTTTGAAGCTTATCTAGTATGGAAATATGGCATCGAGCAGTCTGTCTTTAAGGGAACTTTAGCCCAAGTTTTGACAGATTTGACAGGTTTTCGTGTGACTAGCTTTGCTGGGGGAGGGCTGCTAGGTGTTGCCCTTTATATTCCAGTCGCCTTTCTTTTTTCAAATATTGGTACTTACTTTATCGGAGCTATCTTAATCTTGATTGGTGCTCTTCTAGTCAGTCCTTGGTCTGTCTATGACGTTGCTGATTTCCTTGGAGCACGTTTTGCCCTTTGGATGGAGCGACGCGAGCAGAAGAAACAGGAACGTTTTATCAAACGAGAAGAAGAAAAGGCACGAAGAGAAGCAGAAGAGCAAGCAAGACTAGAAAAAGAACAAGCAGAGCAAGCCTTATTGGATATACCTCCTGTTGATATGGAAACTGGCGAGATTTTAGAAGCTCCCCCTGTTCACTTTGATGATTTACCACCTCTTCCAGAGGAAGAATGGGTAGAACCTGAAATTATTCTCCCTCAAGCAGACTATGAAGTTCCTAGCGAAGTTGACATTCCAGAGGAAGATGAGTTCTTAGAGGATGAGGATGTTGAGGTAGATTTTTCTGCTAAAAAAGCTTTAGAGTACAAACTCCCCAGCTTGCAACTTTTTGCACCCGATAAGCCCAAAGACCAGTCCAAGGAAAAGAAAATCGTTCGCGAAAACATCAAGATTTTGGAAGAAACCTTTGCAAGTTTTGGTATCAAGGTAACGGTTGAACGTGCTGAAATTGGTCCATCCGTTACCAAGTACGAAGTCAAGCCAGCAGTTGGTGTTCGTGTCAATCGCATTTCCAATCTAGCAGATGACTTGGCTCTGGCCTTGGCTGCGAAAGATGTCCGCATCGAAGCTCCAATTCCAGGGAAATCCTTGGTCGGGATTGAAGTGCCTAACTCTGAAATTGCGACCGTATCTTTCCGAGAACTCTGGGAACAATCGCAAACAAAACCAGAAAATCTCCTAGAAATTCCTCTTGGGAAAGCCGTTAATGGTACAGCCCGTAGTTTCGACCTTGCTAAAATGCCTCACTTGCTAGTAGCTGGTTCGACTGGGTCTGGTAAATCTGTTGCAGTCAATGGTATCATTGCAAGTATTCTCATGAAGGCGCGTCCAGACCAAGTCAAGTTTATGATGGTGGATCCGAAGATGGTTGAGTTGTCAGTCTATAATGATATTCCTCATCTTTTGATTCCGGTTGTGACCAATCCTCGTAAGGCCAGCAAGGCCCTTCAAAAAGTCGTGGATGAGATGGAAAATCGCTATGAACTCTTTGCCAAAATTGGGGTTCGTAATATTGCTGGTTTCAATGCTAAGGTGGAGGAATTCAACGCTCAATCTGAGTACAAACAAGTACCTCTTCCTTTGATTGTTGTAATTGTCGATGAGTTAGCTGACCTCATGATGGTAGCCAGCAAGGAAGTAGAAGATGCTATTATCCGTCTTGGACAGAAGGCGCGTGCAGCTGGTATTCATATGATTCTTGCGACGCAGCGTCCGTCGGTTGATGTTATCTCTGGTCTGATTAAGGCTAATGTACCGTCTCGTGTGGCCTTTGCTGTTTCATCAGGAACGGATTCTCGAACTATCTTAGATGAAAATGGTGCTGAGAAACTTCTGGGTCGAGGAGATATGCTCTTTAAACCAATCGATGAAAACCATCCTGTTCGACTGCAAGGCTCCTTTATCTCAGATGATGATGTTGAGCGTATTGTTAGCTTTATCAAGGCTCAGGCAGATGCGGATTATGATGACAGCTTTGATCCCGGAGAGGTTTCTGAGACAGAAGGTGAGTCTGGCACAGGAGATGAAGGTGGAGATCCGCTATTTGAAGAAGCTAAGGCTTTGGTTATTGAAACCCAAAAAGCAAGTGCTTCCATGATTCAACGTCGATTATCAGTTGGTTTTAACCGAGCAACTCGCTTGATGGAAGAATTAGAGTTTGCTGGAGTTATCGGACCTGCAGAAGGAACGAAGCCGCGAAAGGTTTTACAACAATAAAAAACGTAAAAATAGTATAAAAATGCATGGAAACTTTATTAAAAAGTTAGTCAAAATTGGTCTAACTTTTTAGATGAAGTTTCCTTTTTTGTGGCTATTTCTTTAGAAATAAAGCCATCTGAAAATCGTTTCAGACTTGCCCAATAATTGGATTTTACTTTTACTAGTTTTACCTATTAAACTATTGATTTTTCAAACTGTTTTTGATATATTAAATTGGTATAGAAAAAATTATATGTTTATCCAGAAGTGTTTAAAAATTGAGGAGGATATTTTTTTAAAACAAAATGCAAACGCTTACTTGGTAAACTGAAAGGAACAAAAAAACTGATGGATAAAGGATTATTTGAAAAACGTTGCAAATATAGTATTCGGAAATTTTCATTAGGGGTTGCTTCTGTTATGATTGGTGCAGCTTTCTTTGGAACTAGCACTGTTCTCGCAGATTCTGGACAAACAGGTTCAACAGCGAATATGCCAGCTGATTTGGCGGCAGCTCTTGCCAATGCTAAAGAGGATGATGGGCATGACTTTGAAGCGCCAAAACCTGGTGAAGATCAGGGTTCTCCTGAAGTAACTGAAGGACCAAAGACTGAAGAAGAATTGCTGGCAAAAGAAAAAGAAACTGCAACTGCAACAAGCTCAGCAGCTTCAGATACTCTTCCTGAAGAACTACGTGGAAAACTTGATAAGGCTGAAGAAAATGGTCGCACTGCCTCAAAAGAAGAACTAGAAAAAGAAGATAAAAGCTTAGTTCCAGAAGAAGTAGCTAAAACAAAAAATGGGGTATTAAACTACGGTGCGACTGTCGAAATTAAAAGCTCTGCTGGGCTCGGTAGTGGTATCGTTATCGGGGAAAATCTCGTTTTGTCTGTTTCTCATAACTTTATCAAAGATGTTCCAGATGGCAATAATCGTAAGGTAGCTGATAATGTTGAAAGTGATGACGATGTTTACACAATTTCTTACCAAGGCGCTCCAGACGTCAAATTCAGTAAAAATGATGTAAAACACTGGGATCGTGAAGGATTCCTCAAAGGATATAAAAATGACTTGGCAATCGTTAAGCTTCGTACACCTCTTGCAAATGCACCAGTTGAAGTGACTGACAAGCCTGCTACAACTAAGGTAGGAGATAAGGTTCATGTATTTGGCTATCCAAAAGGCGAACTTGATCCGATTCTGAATACAACTGTTGAGGATATTAACAATCACGGAGAAGGTGTTCGTGGCATTAGCTATCAAGGAAGTGAACCAGGTGCTAGTGGTGGCGGTATTTTCGATGAAAATGGGAAATTGATTGGTATTCACCAAAATGGTGTATCTGGTAAACGGAGTGGAGGTATTCTCTTCTCACCTGCTCAGCTAGAATGGATTCAAAACTACATCAAGGGTATTGAAACAACGAAACCAGCTGGTCTAGATGCTCTCGATAAACAAGTTGAGGACAAGGAAGAAAAACCAAAAGAGGATAAACCTAAGGAAGATAAGCCAAAAGAAGAAACACCAGCAGAAAATAAACCAGCTGAGAACAAGCCAGCAGAAAATAAACCTGCTGAAAACAAGCCAGCTGAGAATAAACCAGCTGAATCAAAAGAAGTTTCTCCAGAATGGAAAACAGTTGAAAATAAAGACCAACAGGGAACAGTAACAATCCGTGAAGAAAATGGAGTTCGTTACAACCAACTAGCTTCAACTGCTCAAAATGACAATGGTAAGAAACCAGCCTTGTTTGAAAAAGATGGTTTGACAGTCGATGCTAATGGAAATGCCACAGTCGATTTGACCTTTAAAGAAGAATCTGAAACAGGTAAATCACGCTTTGGTGTCTTCATGAAATTCAAAGACACTGATAACAACGTTTTTGTAGGTTATGACCAAGGCGGATGGTTCTGGGAATACAAGTCAAATGGAAGTGGACTTTGGTACCAAGGTGGACGTGTTGCAGCTCCTGTTAATGGCTCAACCAACCACTTGACCATCAGTCTTAAATCAGATGGACAACTTAACGCAACAAACAATGATGTCAAACTTTTTGACACACTTACCTTACCATCTGCTGTAAATGACAAGCTCAAAGATGAGAAGAAAATCGTTCTTAAGGCTGGAAGCTATAGCAGTGAGAGAACCATTGTCAATGTTAAAACAGATGACCAAGAAGGCGTGAAAAACGACCAAGAGGCTGCTGAAAAAGAAAAAGGTGATACAGTAGACGATAGCAAAGTCAAATATGACACGATCGAATCTACAGTATTGAAAGCAGTCATCGACCAAGCCTTCCCACGTATTAAAGAGTACGTCCTTAATGGTAACAAGCTCCCAGGTCAAGTGCAACCGATTAATCAAGTTGTGATTAACAAGCACGCTGTGACTCCTGAAGTTACCTATAAGAAGGTCAATGCAACGACTGCCGAGTATGAAATGAAACTCCGTGATGAGGAAAATCTCATCAATGCAGATATGACCGTTCGTTTGCAAGTGGTGGACAACCAACTTCACTTTGATGTGACTAAGATTATCAACCATAACCAAGTTACACCAGGACAAAAGATTGATGACGAACGTAAATTACTTTCTTCAATCAGCTTCCTAGGAAATGCCTTGGTATCTGTTTCAAGCGATCAAGCGGGAGCGAAGTTTGATGGGGCAACCATGTCAAACAATACTCACGTCAGTGGTGATGACCATATCGAAGTAACAAATCCAATGAAAGAATTAGCCAAAGGCTATATGTACGGATTTGTTTCAACAGATAAACTCGCTGCTGGTGTATGGAGTAACTCGCAAAATAGCTACGGTGGTGGTTCTTACGACTGGACACGTTTGACAGCTTATAAGAATACGATTGGCAATGCTAACTACGTGGAAATTCATAGCTCTGAATGGCAATGGGAAAAAGCCCACAATGGAGTTGTCTTCCCAGCATACACTCAAGAACTTCCAAGTGCAAAAGTTGTCATCACAGAAGATGCCAATGCTGACCATAAAGTTGACTGGCAAGATGGTGCGATTGCTTACCGTAGCATCATGAACAACCCTCAAGGTTGGGAAAAAGTCAAAGATATTACAGCTTACCGTATCGCTATGAACTTTGGTTCACAAGCGCAGAACCCATTCCTCATGACCTTGGATGGTATCAAGAAGATCAACCTCCATACAGATGGTCTTGGTCAAGGTGTACTCCTTAAAGGATACGGAAGTGAAGGACATGACTCTGGTCACTTGAACTACGCGGACATCGGTAAACGTATCGGTGGTGTTGAAGACTTTAAGACTCTTATTGAGAAAGCTAAGAAATACGGTGCCCACCTCGGTATCCACGTCAACGCTTCAGAAACTTATCCAGAGTCTAAATACTTTAATGAAGATATTCTTCGTAAAAATGCAGATGGTAGCTACAGCTACGGTTGGAACTGGCTTGACCAAGGTATCAACATTGATGCTGGTTATGACCTCGCTCATGGGCGTCTAGCTCGTTGGGAAGAGTTGAAGAAAGAGTTGGGTGAAGGTCTAGACTTCATCTACGTCGACGTTTGGGGTAACGGTCAATCAGGTGACAACGGTGCCTGGGCAACTCATGTTATTGCTAAAGAAATTAACAAACAAGGTTGGCGATTTGCTATTGAGTGGGGCCATGGTGGTGAATATGATTCTACCTTCCAACACTGGGCAGCTGACTTAACCTATGGTGGCTATACAAATAAAGGTATTAACAGTGCCATCACTCGCTTTATCCGTAACCACCAAAAAGATTCTTGGGTTGGGGACTACAGAAGTTATGGTGGTGCAGCTGACTACCCACTTCTAGGCGGTTATAGCATGAAGGACTTCGAAGGATGGCAAGGACGTAGTGATTATAACGGTTATGTAACCAACTTGTTTGCTCATGACGTTATGACTAAGTTCTTCCAACACTTCACAGTCAGCAAATGGGAAGATGGTAAACCAGTAACCATGACTGACAATGGTAGTACCTATAAATGGACTCCAGAAATGAAAGTTGAGTTGGTCGATGCTGCAAATAACAAGGTTGTGGTAACTCGTAAATCCAATGATGTCAACAGTCCACAATATCGTGAACGAATTGTTACGCTTAACGATCGTGTGATTCAAGATGGTTCAGCCTACTTGACACCTTGGAACTGGGATGCAAATGGTAATAAGCTTGAAAGTGACAAGGAAAAAATGTACTACTTCAATACTGAAGCAGGTGCAACAACTTGGACACTTCCTAGCGACTGGGCAAATGGTAAGGTTTACCTTTATAAACTAACTGACCAAGGTAAGACTGAGGAAAAAGAAGTTGCCGTGAAAGACGGTAAGATTACCCTTGACCTCACTGCAAATCAGCCATATGTTCTCTATCGTTCTAAACAAACAAATCCAGAAATGTCATGGAGTGAAGGAATGCACATCTATGACCAAGGATTTAACAGTGAATCTTTGGATCATTGGAAGATTTCGGGAGATGCTTCTAAGGCTGAAATCGTGAAGTCTCAAGGTGCAAACCAAATGCTCCGCATCCAAGGCAATAAAGAAAAAGTTAGTCTCACTCAAAAATTGACTGGCTTGAAGCCAAATACTAAATACGCAGTCTATGTCGGTGTAGACAACCGTAGTAATGCTAAAGCAAGTATTACCGTTAATACTGGTGAAAAAGAAGTAACCAACTACACCAACAAGTCACTAGCTCTTAACTATGTAAAAGCCTATGCTCACAATACTCGTCGAAGTAATGCAACAGTTGATAACACAAGTTACTTCCAAAATATGTATGCTTTCTTCACAACAGGTTCAGATGTATCAAATGTAACCTTGACCTTGAGTCGTGAAGCAGGCGATGAAGCAACTTACTTTGATGAAATCCGTACTTTTGAAAATGAATCAAATATGTACGGGGATGGTCACGATACTGCAACAGGCGTCTTCAAACAAGACTTTGAAAATGTTGGTCAAGGTATCTTCCCATTTGTCATCGGTGGTATCGAAGGTGTTGAAGACAACCGTACTCACTTGTCTGAAAAACATGGACCATACACACAACGTGATTGGAATGGCAAGAAAGTTGATGACGTTATCGAAGGAAATTGGTCACTCAAGACAAATGGTCTCGTAAGTCGTCGTAACTTGGTTTACCAAACAATTCCACAAAACTTCCGCTTTGAAGCAGGCAAGACCTATCGTATTACATTTGACTATGAAGCTGGATCTGACAATACTTATGCCTTTGTAGTCGGTAAGGGAGAATTCCAATCTGGTCAAACGAACAATATGGAAGTGCATGAATTGCCAAATACTTGGACAGATTCTAAGAAAGCGAAACGTGCAACCTTCCTAGTAACAGGTGCAGAAACTGGCGATACATGGGTAGGTATCTACTCTACAGGCAATGCAAGTAACACTCGCGGAGACTCAGGTGGTAATGCTAACTTCCGTGGCTACAATGACTTCATCATGGACAGACTTCAAATCGAAGAAATTGTCTTGACTGGTAAGATGATGACAGAAAATGCTGTCAAGAACTATCTTCCAACTGTTGCTATGACCAACTACACCAAAGAAACAATGGATGCTTTGAAAGAAGCAGTCTTCAACCTCAGCCAAGCAGACGATGATATAAGTGTAGAAGAAGCTAAGTCTGAAATTGCTAAGGTCAATGCTCTTAAAGATGCTTTAGTGATGAAGAAAACAGCTCTTGTAGCAGATGACTTTTCAAGCCTAAGTGCTCCTGCTCAGGCTCAAGAAGGTCTTGAAAATGCCTTTGATGGCAACGTGTCAAGCCTATGGCATACATCATGGAGCGGAGGAGATGTTGGTAAACCTGCAACTATGGTCTTGAAGGAACCAACTGAAATCACAGGCTTCCGTTATGTTCCGCGTGGTTCAGGTTCAAATGGTAACTTGAGAGATGTGACTCTTGTAGTAACGGATGAAACAGGTAAGGAACATACCTTCAATGCAACCAATTGGGCTGATAACAATAAGCCAAAAGATATCGACTTTGGCAAGACTATCAAAGCTAAGAAGATTGTCCTAACAGGAACAAGAACTTACGGAGATGGTGGCAATAGATATCAATCTGCTGCAGAATTGATCTTCGCTCGTCCACAAGTTGCTGAAACTGGTCTTGATACTACAGCTTATGAAGCAGCCTTGGCTAAAGCTCAAAAATTGACTGATAAGAGCAATCAAGAGGAAGTAGCAAGTGTTGTTGCCAGCATGAAATTTGCAACAGATAATCATCTCTTGACAAATAGAATGCTTGAATACTTTGCAGATTATCTCGACCAATTGAAAGACCAAACACCTACTCCAACTCCAGATCCAGAACCAACTCCAAAACCTAAACCTGAAACTCCAACTTCAAGCAAGGGTGACGAAGTTGCGCCAGTTGTTGACCTTCCAGAATTCACAGGTGGTGTAAATGGTGTTGAAGCCGCAATCCATGAAGTTCCAGAGTACACAGAACCAATCGGTACAGCAGGCGATGAAGCAGCCCCAGTTGTAGAGGTTCCAGAATACACTGGCGTTCTTGGCACAGCAGGCGATGAAGCAGCCCCAGTTGTAGAGGTTCCAGAATACACTGGAGTTCTTGGCACAGCAGGCGATGAAGCAGCCCCAGTTGTAGAGGTTCCAGAATACACTGGAGTTCTTGGCACAGCAGGCGATGAAGCAGCCCCAGTTGTAGAGGTTCCAGAATACACTGGCGTTCTTGGCACAGCGGGCGATGAAGCAGCCCCAGTTGTAGAGGTTCCAGAATACACTGGCGTTCTTGGCACAGCGGGCGATGAAGCAGCGCCAGTTGTAGAGGTTCCAGAATACACTGGAGTTCTTGGCACAGCAGGCGATGAAGCAGCGCCAGTTGTAGAACTTCCAGAGTATACAGGAGTAGTTGGAACGGCAGGAGAAGAAGTAGCTGTAAATGAAGTTCCAGAATTCAAGGGTGGAGTTAACGTAGCAGAAGCAGCTGTGAGCCAAGCACCAGAATTCACAGGTGGTGTAAATGGTACCGAATCCGCAATTCATGAAGTACCAGAGTTTACCGGAGGTGTGAATGGAAGTGATGGCGCAATCCATGAAATTCCAGAATACAAAGGCCAAATTGGTACAGTAGGTAACCAACCTGCCCCTGTAGTGGAAAAACCAGAGTATCGAGAAGATTTAGTAGAGAATAAAGATACATCTAAAGAGTCACATTCAAATGTTCTTCCAAATACGGGTGAATATAATTCTGAAACAGCTCTCTTCATCGCTAGTGTCAGCATGGCAGTTTCAGCAGCACTCTTAGCTGTCAAAAGAAAAGAAGATTAAAATACAAAAAAGTTTTCAATAAAAGAGAGCTTAGACTCCACAATCATTGTCGTGGAGAAAAAGAAAACCCAGAGAGGACCCTCTAGGTCCTCTCTTTTTCTAAAGAGGAATGAGAACGCTTACCACTTGTGAGCGTATGAAAGGAAATAGGAAAAAATGGGAAAACATTTTTTTGAGAAACGGTGTCATTACAGTATACGTAAATTTACAATCGGCGCAGCTTCTGTTATGATTGGTGCCAGTATCTTTGGAGCTAGTGTGGTTCAGGCTGCTGAAACAGAAGGACCTGCAGAGACAGAAGGTACGGTAACACAGGCTCAGCCTCTGGATAAACTGCCAGCAGATATAGCAGCAGCTATTGAAAAAGCAGAAGCGAGTGCTGGAACTGTAGATGATCAACCTGCAGCGTCAGAAACTGGAGCAACTGCAGCTGAAACAACTACTCCAAAACCAACTGAAACTCCTGCTCCTAAGGAAGAAGTAGCTTCAAAACCAGCTACAAATCCTAAAGAGGAAGCAGCTTCTGAGGCGAAACTAGTTGCAAGTCCTGCGACTAAAGATGTAGTAGATACACCAGATGTCAATCATCTAGAAAAGGCGACTGCAACAGCTTCAAACCATGAAGCCAACACACCATTTACAGCAGAAAAGGCAATTGATGGCAAACCTGATACTCGTTGGGCTACTGACCAAAACGTTGAGAAACCAACAATCGAATTTACACTTGAGAAAACAACTGTAATTAAGCATGTGGAAATTGATTGGGATCGCCGTCTTCGTGGTCAACAAAATGATCCAAATATCAAATCTTGGAATCTCTACTATGCTGGTCAAGATGATGTAAATGGTTCAGGAGCAAAAGAATGGAAGTTGGCTCATCAAAGAACAGGAACACCTGTACTTGATGAAAAGGTTGACTTAAAAGAAGCTATCCAAGCCAAATACCTTAAACTTGAAATCACAGACTATCAAGCTGGTACAATGAACTGGAAAAATGTTGGGATTCAAGAAATTCGTGCCTACTCAAACATTCCAGACGCTAGCAAACCGACAGATATTCGTCAAGTTACAGAATTAACAGTTGCTGAAGATGGAAAATCACTTGTATTGCCTAAATTACCTGGTCAAGTTAGCTTGATTGGTAGCAACAAACAGGGGGTTGTTGATCTTAATAACAAAATCTACAAACCCCTAACAGACCAACGTGTGAAAGTTATGGTTCAACAGATTAAGGATAGCCATACCTTCACAAAAGAATTTGAAGTTCTTATTAAAGGATTACATGCAGACGAAGGTGTTGGAACCAAACCAGCAGTTGCGCCAGCAGTCCAACAATGGTATGGAACTGAAGGGAAAACTTCTATTACTTCAGAAACTGTCATTTCAGTTGGAGATTCTGGATTTGACAAAGAAGCGAAGTTCTATCAAACAGACCTTGAAAATCGTGGTTTGGAAGTCGCAACAGGTGGTCAAGAAGCACAAAGCCGCATTGAGTTTAAAAAGGTTGAAAACAAGGGCTATGGAAAAGAAGGCTATGGTATCACCATTAAAGATGGAGTTATCACTGTAGAAGCTGCAACGAACGCAGGTGCCTTTTATGCTACTCGTACTCTTCTTCAGATGGGAGAAAAAGACTTACAGAACGGTGAAATCCGTGACTTTCCAAGCTTCAGTCACCGTGGTTTCATGCTAGACACAGGTCGTAAGTTTATCCCTTATGATACGCTTGTAGATATCATGCTCAACATGGCCTACTACAAAATGAATGATCTTCAGTTACACTTGAATGACAACTATATCTTCCTAAAAGATCACTTGGCTGGTAAAAATCTTTCTCAAGATGAAGAACTAGATTATGTTCTTAAAAATGCCAAGACAGGCTTCCGTGTAGAAACGGATGTTGTTGGTGAGAATGGTGAAAAATTAACATCAAAAGAGCATTACACCAAGGAAGAAATGCAACAGATCATTAGACTTGCTAAAGACTTGCATATCAACCTTGTTCCTGAAATTGATACACCAGGTCACGCCCTCTCATTTGTTAAAGTTCGTCCAGATTTGATGTATAAGGGACAACTTAGTGCGAGAAAACACAATGTAGAACGTGTAGCTATGCTAGACCTGGATAACAAGTACGAAGAAACGCTTGCTTTTGTCAAATCAGTCTATGATAAATTGCTCGATGGCGAAGACGCACCGCTCCATGGTGTATCTACAGTTCATATCGGTACAGATGAGTACTATGGAAGTCCAGAAAGTTATCGTCGCTATGTCAATGACCTCATCAAGTATATCAAAGGCAAGGGCTTAACACCACGTATTTGGGGTTCACTCTCTGCTAAACAAGGAACTACGCCAGTTGATTGGAAAGATGTAGAAGTGGATATCTGGAGTCTGGGATGGCAACGCCCAGCAGCTGCCATTGCTCAAGGTGCTAAGATTATCAATATCACAGATATTCCAACCTATAGTGTTCCAAGCGGAAGCAATAGTCAAGGTGGTTACGGAGACTATGCAAGTTATGAGCGCCAATACAATAGTTGGACTCCAAATGACTTTACAACAGGTGGAGGACCACGCCTAGAAGCATCTAATCCAAATATCATCGGTGGTGGTCACGCTGTATGGAATGACAATATTGACCTTCACGAAACTGGACTTACTTCTTACGATATCTTTAAACGCTTCTTCAAGAGTATGCAAACAACTGCAGAACGCACTTGGGGTTCAGACCGTGCAGCCAAGACCTATGCAGAACGTGTTCAACCAGCAAGTGTTTATGCACCGCAATCTAACCCTGATAAAACAGTAGAAGAAAGCGACTTGTTCAAGATCAATCCAGAAACTATCAAAGATTATCTTGCTAAGAAAGTACAGAAGACTGAAGCAGGTTTGAACTTCGAAAAAGATAGTACTATCGAAGGCCTAGTTGGTGATGCTGGACCAAGTCATGTCTTGAAATTAGATGTTACTGTAACTGGTGATGGTGAACAAACCTTCTCAACTAGTGGAGACAACCAACTTTATCTTGCGGATAAGGATGGCTACTTAGCTTATACTTTTGAACAATTCCATATTCAATTCAACAAGAAACTTGAAAAGAATAAACGTTATCAAATCTCTGTTGTAACGAAACCACAATCGACAGAAGTTTATGTAGATGGTGAAAAGGTTGAACGGATTGCAAATCCAGCTAATCCTCGTTTTGCTCATAACAGCTTAGTTTTGCCGCTTGAAACAATCGGTGGTTTCAAAGGAATCTTGCATAGTGCTGAGTTGTCAAATGAACCATTCGTCAATCCACGTTTGATTCCAAATGATCATTTTACAGTTTCTGCAACTAGTCAAGAATTACCAGGTACCAATGCAGAAGGTCCAGTAGAAAAAGCCTTCGACAATGATCCAAACACCTTCTGGCATTCAAAATGGTCTGGACATCAAGCACCATTCACAGTTGCTATGAACTTGAAAGCAAGTGAAAAAGTTAATGGTTTGACTTATCTTCCACGTCCAGGTGGTGGTAATGGTGTCGTGACATCTTATGAAATATATGCTCAAAAAGATGGTCAGATGGTTAAAGTTGCTTCAGGAACTTGGGAAAACAATGCCAAAGAGAAAACAGTGAACTTTGATGCAGTTGAAACGGATAAGGTAGAGTTAAAAGTTCTAGCAGGTGTTGCAGGATTTGGTAGTGCTGCAGAAATTCAACTTCTGAAACCAGTTTCTATTACCAATGCAGAAGAGCCAGTTAGTCCAAAAACACCTAAAGTTGAGGAAATGGGTGATGGTACAACTGAACTTGCTGATAACTTTGTAGCTAGTAAGCCAACAAGTGATGAAACAGTTGCTGCAGCAGCGAAAAGTCAAGATTACCTTAAGAAAGAGTACAAGGTCTTCCCAACGCCACAAAAAGTAACTTACGATGAGGGTGTTACAAAACTCCATAAACAAGTCAATCTTGTTATGGGGGATAATTTGGATATCTATACTCGTAACCGCTTGAAGAGTGTTTTACAAGATCATCAAATCTCATACACAAGTAGTCAATCAGCAGTGGCAGGTGCTACCAATATCTACCTTGGTGTTCATGGTCAAAATTCACAGGCTGAAAAAGAAGTGTCTGGAATTTCTCAAGGACTCTTTGATAAGATTGATGCCTATGCCTTATCAATCAAAAACAATACAATCTCTATCGTCGGTAAAGATACAGATGCTGTCTTCTACGGTTTGACAACTCTTAAACACATGCTGAATGAAAGTGAAGCTCCAGTCTTGCGTAACGTAACAGTTGAAGACTATGCTGAAATTAAGAACCGTGGCTTTATCGAAGGATACTATGGTAACCCTTGGAGCAATGCTGATCGTGCTGAGTTGATGCGTTATGGTGGTGACTTGAAGTTGACCCAATACTTCTTTGCACCAAAAGATGATCCATATCACAACAAGAAATGGCGTGAACTTTATCCAGAAGAAAAACTAGCTGAAATTCGTGAATTGGCGCGTGTTGGAAACCAAAACAAGACTCGTTATGTGTGGACCATCCATCCATTCATGAATAACCGTATCCGTTTTGGTAATGATGCTGACTACCAAAAAGACCTTGAAACCATTAAAGCTAAGTTCACTCAATTGATGGATGTCGGTGTCCGTGAGTTCGGTATTCTAGCCGATGATGCTCCAAGTCCAGTTGGTGGCTACAATAGCTATAACCGCTTAATGAAGGACATGACAGATTGGTTGACTGAAAAACAAGCAACTTATGTTGGCCTTCGTAAGGAAATGATCTTCGTTCCAGGTCAATATTGGGGTAATGGACGTGAAGATGAGTTGAAATCACTCAACGAAAATCTTCCAAGTTCAACTTCTATGACCCTTACTGGTGGTAAGATTTGGGGTGAAGTGTCTGAAAGCTTCCTCTCTAACCTCAAGAATAACCTGACTGCAGGAGGGAAGACCTACCGACCAGTTTCTCTATGGGTAAACTGGCCTGTTACAGATAACTCTAAACAACACTTGATCTTGGGTGGCGGTGAGAAATTCCTTCATCCAAATGTGGACCCAAGCCTCCTTTCAGGTATCATGTTGAACCCAATGCAACAATCTGAACCTTCTAAGATTGCCCTCTTCTCTGCAGCTCAGTATGCATGGAAACAATGGAAGTCTGAAGAAGAAGCTAAGAAAGTAAATGACATCGCCTTCAACTTTGTTGAAACAGGTAAGTTTAGTGACAGTGAAACATCTGTTGCCTTCCGTGAACTTGGTAAACATATGATCAACCAAAACATGGATGGTCGTGTTGTGAAGTTGGAAGAATCTGTTGAACTTGCACCGAAATTGGCGACCTTCATGTCTAAGTTGAAAGCTGGTCAAGATGTTGGTGCAGAGCGTGAAGGCTTGCGTGCAGAATTTGCTAAACTAAAAGCTGCAGCACAACTTTATAAAGCATCTGGTGACGAAAAGATGCGTGCTCAAATCCACTATTGGTTGGATAATACTATTGACCAAATGGACGCCTTGAGTGCTCTTCTTGATGGTACAGAAGCTATTGAAAAGAACGATTCTGCAAAACTTTGGGATAGTTACTATAAGGGCTTGAAACTCTACGAACAATCACAAACTTATACCTTCCACTATGTAGACCATGATGAAAGAGCTGAGTTGGGTGTTCAACATATCCGTCCATTCTTGCTTGGCCTTCGTGAAATCCTTGCAACAGAAGTCCAAAAAGCCTTGCATCCTGACCAAGTGATTAGTACCCTTATCACAAACCGTACAGGTGTCGAAGGTGGACTTGCTGAAGTGACTGACGGAGATTTAGGAACACATGCCCTTATCAAGTCACCAAATAGCATTCAAACTGGTGACTACATTGGTTTGAAATTTAATAAGGCTGTTTCAGTTCAAAACTTGACCTTTGCAATGGGAACTCAAGCAAATCCTCGTGATACCTTTAACAACGCTAAGGTTGAGTATCTCAATGAAAATGATGAGTGGGTAACACTTTCAGAACCAAGCTACACTGGTAATGAGCCTCTGCTTAAATTTGAAAATCTCAATATCAATGCTAAAGCTGTTCGAATGATTGCAACTTCAGATCGTGAGAACACTTGGTTTGCGGTAAGAGAAATTGCTGTTAACCGTCCTGTAGAAGTTACTCGTACTAAACAGTCAGCTACTGTGACTATCAGTCCAAATCTTATGTACAAGTACAACACAACAGTTGGTCAAATTACAGACGGACGTGATAATACTGAAGCCATGCTTGCAAATGCTGATAGAACAGACACAACTCCAGTCAATGGTTGGGTACAACTTGACTTGGGTGAAGTCAAACCTGTGACCAAGGTTCGTCTAGTTCAAGGAACAGGAGACAAATTGGCAGAAGGTGTTCTTGAATATTCTGCAGATGGTAGCTCATGGCAAGAGTTGGATCGCTTGACTGGTGAACAAACTAAAGAAATCGAAACTCCAATTTCAGCTCGCTACGTCCGTGTTCGCAATACTAAGAACATCAACCTATGGTGGCGTATCGCTGACTTCTCAGTTGAAACACGTGCAGGCAATAGCGAATTGACTGATACAAACGTTGAAAGCCTGAAGTCAACTCCAGTCTATGACAGCCTAGGCCGTTATGAGCTTCAAATTCCAAGCGGAACTAAGCTTCCAGCTAATAGCTACTTGGGTATGAAACTTGATCGTCTCCACCAAGCTGAAAGCATTCAAGCACTTGGTATTGAAAATCCATCCCTCAACTTGGAATACTCTCCAAATGCTCAAGAATGGTATCCAGCTGATCAAGTGACTGATAAGTCCTTGGTACGTTATGTTCGTCTAGTTAATAAGACTGATCAAGAACAAGCAGTAACAGCAACATCTCTACTTGTTAAGACAAAAGAAGTTCAACCAACGACACTTGATTCTACATCAATGGGAATCCACCCAACATACGGTCGAAATGACGTTCGTAAGATCAAGAACTTGGATCAATTATTCGATGGTGTTTACAATAACTTTGTAGAGTTCTCAGACTATGCTCGTAAAGACGGTCATATCACTTTGAAACTTGGTAGCGAACGCGACATTAAGAAGATTAGAGCTTACATTCAAGACGGTACTCAAAATTATCTTCGTGATGGTAAGATTCAAGTCAGTCAAGATGGTAAGACTTGGACAGATCTTGTGACAGTTGGTGATGGTGCTGCCAATGAAACACGTGATGATTCCTTGACAGATGGTTGGACACATGATTCTAAGATGCCAGGAAACCGCTATATTGAGGGTGAACTTTCAAGCCCAGTTAAAGCCAACTATCTCCGTGTTCTATATACAGCAGACTATAATGCTCGTTTTGTAGGCTTCACTGAGTTGGTAATCAATGATGGTGAATTTGTGAAGCCAATTAATGATCCAACTGTAGAAGGAAACAGCGGTGAAAGCCAAGGTAACCTCTACACCAACCTCGTAGATGGTAAAGTCTTGACCAGCTACAAGGCTGAGAAAGAGCAAGGTGAGCTTGTTTACCACTTGTCAGAACCGACAGATGTCAACCATATCCGACTTGTTTCAAGTCTTCCGCAAGGAGTGAAGGTCCGAGTATTGGCTCGAACTCTTAAATCAGATAAAAGAAATTCTTGGTCAGAAATAGGTGAGATTACCTCAAGCTTCCAAACATTTGCTGTCCGAGATAAATCTCCATTATTGGATGTGAAACTTGTTTGGGAAGGTGGCAAACCAGAGTTCTACGAAATGACGACATTCCACCAAGAACTTCCAGAAGAACCAGCCAAACCAGCTCCAACTACAAGTAAGGGTGATGAACCAGCTTCAGTAGTAGAAGTCCCAGAATTTACTGGTGGCGTAAATGGTGTTGAAGCAGCTGTTCAAGAAGTTCCAGAATACACTGAAGTTATTGGCACAGCAGGTGACGAACCAGCACCAGTAGTAGAAGTCCCAGAATTTACTGGTGGCGTAAATGGTGATGAAGCAGCTGTTCAAGAAGTTCCAGAATACACTGAAGCTATTGGCACAGCAGGTGATGAGGCAGCACCAGTAGTAGAAGTCCCAGAATTTACTGGTGGCGTAAATGGTGATGAAGCAGCTATTCAAGAAGTTCCAGAATATACTGAAGCTATTGGCACAGCAGGTGATG
>NZ_JAPVZN010000008.1:0-87067 GCF_041432385.1 Streptococcus sp. 27098_8_91 | reverse complement strand
AAGTGCATCGACATCAGCATCTGAATCAGCAAGCACAAGCGCGTCAACATCAGCATCTGAGTCAGCAAGCACAAGCGCGTCCATGATTCATTCGACTTCAACTAGTCAATCTGCTCAAACTAATACAACTAAGACTCGTAAGCAACTTCCAAATACTGGAACAACGGCTTCAGCTACAAATGCTCTCCTTGGAGTTGTAGCAGGTCTAACAGGATTAGGTTTAGTAGCTAAACGTCGTAAACGTGATGATGAAGAATAAATCTTCTAACGATTCTATTAGTTGATTAATTCGATCAAAAAACCTGAAAGATATAACTTTCAGGTTTTTTAGTTTTAAAATAGGCTCTTGCCAGTTTGTCAAGCGACGTCTAGCGCCCAAGAGCCCTACGACTTTACAAGACACCTCTACTTTAACATAAAGAAAAAGTAGTGAGTACTCTCTCCCGTCGGAGATTTTCTCACTACTAATCTTAGTATGTTTGTTAACTGTAGTGGGTTGAATAAAAAGCTAACATCTGGAGAGGACAATCGTTGTCCTCTCCATTTTTATATTCAGAGCGATGAAAATTCGTTTCTTAAAGTTGTCAAAGTTTCTAAAACCAAAGGCATTTCGTTTGATAAGTTTGATGAGATTATTGGTCGCTTCCAATTTTGCGTTGGAATAGGGTAATTGAAGGGCGTTGACTATTTTCTCTTTGTCCTTGAGAAATGTCTTAAAGACAGTCTGAAAGACAGTCTGAAAAATAGGATGATCCTGCTTTAGATTGTCCTCAATAAGTCCGAAAAAATTGTCTGGTTCCTTATTCTGAAAGTGAAAAAGTAAGAGCTGATAGACATTGTAGTGGTGTTTCAAGTCTTCTGAATAGCTCAAAAGCTTGTCTAGAATCTTGATGTTTGGGTCTTTAATATCAAGGAGTTTTGTGATAAAATGTAATTGTTCCATATGGATCTTTCTAATGAGTTGTTTTGTTGCTTTTCATTATAGATCTTATGGGACTTTTTTTCTACACAAAAATAGGCTCCATAAGATCCATAGGGGATTTACCCACTACAGAAATTATAGAGCCACTAATTGAACTTTTGTCTATTCGTAAAGCAATTGAAATTCAATATTCTTTGCCAGAGTTAGAAAAAATAAGGTTCTTAGGGTTATCTCACTTTATGAAAGTGCATAAAAATGGTATAATATATAGTAGAGTTTTTCATTTTAAAATCTTTGTATTGTTTAGAACATTTATTGATTTTTATGATATAAGAAAAATCTCAGGAGAATTAGATTATTAAATATTAGTTGGAATAAAACCATAGAAATAATGATTTTGGTTTAAAGATGATATAAAGTGATAATCGAGAAATAAAGGATTTATGATAGAAATCTGTTTCAATTACTTATAGATTATCGTCATAAGGAAGTTCTATAACTACTTCTTTAAGTTGATATGTGTTGTTTCTACGATATGAAAAACGATGGCAGTTAGTTTCAGTTTATATTGCGGTTGAAAATTAAATGTTTGTAATAACTATCTATGTATAAAGTAACTTCTATAATATCCAATATAAATTGGGTGGCAGAAGTTGTCTTTTTCATTGTCTTTATCATAAAAAAGTATGAGAGATATGAAAAAAATTTAGGAGTGGGATTGTATGGGAAAGGAATTAATTAGTGTCATTGTTCCAGTTTATAATGCTGAAAAATACTTACAGAAATGTTTAGATAGTATTTTGGAACAAACATATCAAAATTTGGAAATTATCATTATAAATGATGGTTCTACAGATAACTCGGGACAAATCTGTCAGGAATATGAAAAACAGGATGATCGTATCATCTATATAGAAAAAGAAAACAGTGGTGTATCTGATACGCGAAATGCTGGTCTGGATCGAATGACAGGAACGTATGTTACCTTTGTTGATTCCGATGATTGGGTAGAACCAAACTATATTAAGTTTTTATATGAGAAAGTGATAGAATATCAAGCAGATATTGTAGTTGGAAATTATACTAGTTTTAATGAGTCTAATTCAGTTTTTTATTTCCACATCTCTACTGACTATTATGAAAAAGTATATGATAATAAGTCTATAATACCTTGTTTATACGACTCTAAAGAATTGTTAAAGTCTGCTTTGATTGTACCCTGGGGGAAAATTTATAAAAAAGAAATAATAGCGAATTTGCGTTTTCCAATTAATAGAATTGGAGAAGATGCATTATTTAATTTGAAGGCCTTATTAGATTCTGAAAAAGTTGTTTATGTTAATAAATCAGCCTATATATAGAGTGCGTGAGGGAAGTTTGTCCAATACTTGGACAGATGAATGGATTAGAGATGCCATTTATATAATTGAAGAGAGATTATCTTTATTGGCAACGTTAGGATATCCACTTTCGGAGCATAGGCGAGCATACAAAATGAGTTTGGATTATATCAGTTCTGAAGCTTACAATAGAGGTTTAGCTAATTCTCACGAATTAAACTACATAAAAGAGAAAAAGATGTTATTGGATAGACTTCTTCCTCAGAGTAAAGAAGACAAAAAAGCCGTCGTACTGGCAGCTGATTTTTCGAATCTCGATCAGGTTGTGACAACCATAAAATCTATTTGCTATCACAATCGTTCGGTTCGTTTTTATATTATCAATAAGGATTTTCCAAAAGAGTGGTTTATACAATTGAATAGTCGATTAAGGGACTTTGATTCGGAAATTATCAATTGTCGAGTAACATCTGATCAAATATCACGTTTTAAAACAGATATTAGTTATGTAGCCTCTCTGCTCTATTGTATATCTGATTTTGTAGAAGAAGATAAGGCACTTTATTTGGATTATGATGTACTTGTTACGAAAAATCTAGATGACTTATTTGAAATAGATCTACAAGATTATCTATTAGCTGCAGTTCGTGATTATGGCGGAAAAGTGTACTATGATCAAGAAATATTTAATGTAGGTGTATTACTAATCAACAATCTTGTTTGGAAACAAGAAAGTATGACTCAACGATTAATTAATTTAACTGATGAACAGCATGATAAGGCGGATCAGGTGGACCAACTTGTTTTGAATAAACTTTTTGAAAATAAGTGGCTAGAGTTGGATTTTGATAATCATTATATTGTGAGTCATAAGTAATTTACAGATTATAAACTACCAAAATCTCAAGACTATCCAGGTATTATTCATTATCTTTCGCATAGGAAACCGTGGAATGATCTAGGGATTCAAGCTTATCGCAATGTTTGGTGGTATTATCATAATCTTGAATGGACAGAATTGGGCCAAAACTACCATTTACATACGCTTAAAAAGGCTCATATCTATCCTCAAAAACTACCTTTTACTTGTTTAATTTATACTTATTCAGATCGTATTGAGCAATTAAATTCTCTAGTTCAAGCATTACCGGAAATTAAATTTATAATTGTAGCTAGCGTCAAAGTTTGTGAACAATTGACTAAGAGGATTGTTAATCACAATGTGGTTATTTTGTCTGAATTTAATGATTTATCAGAGCTTGAGCAAGAATTGTTTGAGATAAGTCAAGTTCTTTTAGATATTAATCACGGTGAAAAAAATGTAGAAATACTGGAGAAGTTTGCAAAATTAGAGAAGCCCATTCTTGCTTTTGAAAATACAAAATATTGTGAGTTTGGACAGATAACCTATAAAGTAGAACAAGTTCAAGAAATGATTAATAAAATAAGAGAAGTGGAAGATAAACATGGATTTTAAAGATTCTGTAAAGTTATTAGGAGATTTTCATCATATAGAGATTTCTCCTACTAGTAGCATTGAACTAGGAACAGATGTTACGTTTCGCTCATTTGTAAGTCTAGAAGTGTCTAATAATGCTAAGCTGACACTAGGAAATAGAGTTTTCTTTAACGATCATTGTACGATTCGTTGTGGCAAAGAGATTGAAATTGGTAAGGATACTATGTTTGGTGATGGTGTGAGAATTTTTGACCACAACCATAAATACTCTAATTACCATATTGAAAAAATTCAGTTTAAAGCTGATAAGATAACTATAGGGAAAAATTGTTGGATTGGAACTAACGTTGTTATTTTAAAAGGTGTTACCATTGGAGATAATGTTATCATTGGGGCAAATGCTTTAATTTATAAAGATATCCCAGCTAATTCTGTTGTCACTGCTCAAGAGGATTTAAAAATCACTCCTAGACAACAGCATCAGTTTCACGCCTTTACTTTAACAGCATCAGATACTTTAGAACATTTAGACTATCTTGTACAAGAACTTCCTGAAGTTGCATTTCATATAGCTGCTAAAACAAATGTCTCAGACTATCTAGAAAGCTTTAATCATTACGAGAACGTAACTATTTATACTAATGTGCATCATGATGATATTCTCGAAGATTTATTAAATAGAGCAGATATTTACTTAGATATCAATCATTGGGGAGAGGTTGATAATATTGTAGGTCGTGCTTTAGAGATAGGAAAACCGGTATTTTCTTTTGAAACAGTTGTCCATAGAAGAGATAAAAACGTTCGAGTTTTTAGTTTAGAGGATAAAGAGAGTATGATTAATAGCATTCGTCATCAACTAGCGAATGATGAAAATGGAGATTAGATAATGGGGTTTGATATTTTGGAAGAAAGAAGGGCAGTTGTTCTTGCGGGAGATAAGAATTACCTTATCCCGATACTTACAACAATAAAATCTATTCTATATTACAATCAAAATGTTAAAATTTATATTCTCCATCAAAATATTCCTAGTGACTGGTTCGATGATCTCAAGGTACAAGTGGAGAAATTGGGAAGTGTTGTAGAAGACATTCGTATAGATGAAGAGATTGATTCTGAGTGGAAAACCCAGGAACATATTTCAGCGATTACGTATGCTCGCTATTTCATTCCTCATTATATTGAAGAGGAGAGAGTACTCTATCTGGATAGTGATTTGATTATTAATGGTAGTCTTGATTTACTCTTTAATATTGATTTGGGTGATAAGTATCTTGCTGCTGTTCGAGATGTAGATGGTGTTGGTTTCAACGCAGGAATGTTATTGATTGATAATTCTAAATGGAGACAATATGATATCACTACTAAATTAATAAATAAGACAATTGATTACGTATCTTCACCTGATTTTTCAACCAATGATAGATTTAATGGTGATCAGACTATATTAAATTTGATGTTTGAAAATCATTGGCTAGAGTTGGATAAGCATTTTAATCTTCAAGTTGGTCATGATGTCATTGCATTCTATAGCCATTGGGATTCACATTTTGAATTGGATAAAGAACCTTTGGTCATCCATTATACGACCTATCGAAAACCATGGTCCACTCTGATGGGCTATCGTTATCGGGATTTATGGTGGGCATTTCGTGATGTTAGTTATGAACAGATTGCTGACCATTATGCTGGACGTTTTGCCATCAAGAGAGTTTATGACCTTCATAATGTCAATCTATTTACATTTACAGATTCGCAGGACTTTCTGTATATTGAAGAACTAGCCCAAGCTCTACCTGATGTTGGATTCCATATTGGAGCTTATACAGATATGGGTTCAATTTTAATGGCTTTGGACAAATATCCTAATGTTTACTTATATCCCAGCATGGTTGGGGCAGTGATTGATGAAATGATTGAGAAGACAGACGCCTATCTGGATATCCATAAGGGAAGTTCGATGGACTTTATCGTCAGTCGCTATACCAGTGCAGGTAGGCCAGTACTGACCTTTGATACGACCAACAAAAATCAATTGGAACAAATAGTCGTTTCCTCTCAATCTCCACAGTCAATGATAGAAGCAATTAAAGAGTTAAAGAAAGATAAAATGAACATGAAGGCAATTGTACTCGGAGCCAACTACCAATATGCAGATAAGGTATTAACGACAATCAAATCAATCTGCTGTCATAATCGAGGACTTCGTTTTTATCTGATTAACAGCGATTTTCCGACAGAGTGGTTCTATAATCTCAATCGTAAATTAAAGAAGCTAGACTGTGAAATCGTCAATGCCCGTGTCAATAGTTCTCATATCAGCCAATATAAGACCAATATTCACTATGCAACATTTTTACGTTACTTTATTTCGGATTTTGTTGAGGAAGATAAGGTCTTATATCTGGACTGTGATTTGGTTGTCACAAGAGACTTAAGTCCTCTATTTGATGTCGAATTAGGAGACTATCCTTTGGCAGCAGTCAAGGATCTGGGGGCTCAAGTATATTTTAATGAGCATGGATTCAACGCAGGTGTCTTGCTCATCAATAATCGCCTTTGGAAACAAGAAGAAGTTCGCAAGCAGTTGATTGAAATGACTAATGAGTTGCATGATAAGGTTGCTCAAGATGATCAAAGTATCTTGAATCTCTTATTTAAAGATCGTTGGTTAGCTTTAGACTTTAAATATAACTGCATTACCTTGCATACACATTTCTCAGATTATCGACCAGAACCTGGGACTTATCCACCGATTATTCATTATTTGACAGAGAGAAAACCATGGGGATTGTATGAACGCTCCATCTATCGAGATGTTTGGTGGTATTATAATGCCCAAGATTGGTCTGATATGAGTCAGGTAACACCTTGTCTGACAAAAGATCAGGTGAGTCAATACACAGGGGTTCAACATTCAGCTCTAGTCTATACCTTCTCAAGCGACTTGAGAAATATGGGTTACTTGATTGAACATCTACCGGATGTCAAATTTTATGTGGCAGCTCCCGTTATGGTGGCTGATAGTATCACAGCTCTACTAGCCTACCCAAATGTCTCTGTCTTGTCAGATATTGCTGGGCAACCAGCTTTGATTGATAGCTTGGTTGAAGGCTGTGACTTCTTACTGGATATCAATGCTGAATCCGAAGTTGATGGGATCATTGGGCGTTTCCGACAAGCTGGAAAACCAGTATTTGCTTTTGAAAGTGTAGCCCATGGTGAACAAGGTCAGTTTCTTTATGACCAAGCACATCCTGAGGAGATGGTTCTAGCTATTGAAAACTATTGCCAAAATGGAGAGCTACCTGTAAAAAAGCTGCAATCCTACCCAAAGGTACTAGATATCCAGCAGAGTCTTGATTATATACTAGAACACCATTCTTCCGTTATTCGTTATGGAGATGGAGAAATGGATATTATGATGGGACATGGGATTCCTTATCAAGACTACGATGAGACATTGTCAGAACAGCTTAGAAGTATGATCCAACTAGAAAGCTCTCCAGAATTACTGGTCTGTCTCTCAGATGTTTTTGAAGGCTTGGAACGCTATAATCCTGAAGCTGTTAACTTTTGGCAAAAGCATTTAGAGAATTATAAAGAAGCCTATCATAGATTTTGTACAGCAAGTTTCTATGGTTCTACTTTTATATCTCGTCCTTATATGGACCTCAAAGATAAGTCTGCTTCGGTAGCCCACTTTGAAAAATTAAAGAAACTTTGGGATAAACGAGATATCTTGATCGTCGAAGGTGAAAACTCACGTTCAGGAGTTGGCAACGATCTTTTTGACAATGCTCAGTCAGTTGAGCGGATCATCTGCCCTTCTAGAAATGCCTACAGTAAAGTTGAGGCTATTCAAGAAGCGATTGAAAAGCATGCGGCTGGTAAATTAGTATTCTTGATGCTTGGACCTACAGCCAAGGTTTTAGCGTATCACTTAAGCAAAAAAGGCATACAAGCGATTGATTTAGGTCATATTGATTCCGAATATGAGTGGTTTAAGATGGGAGCAGCTTCAAAAGTGAAATTCTCACACAAGCATACCGCAGAGCATAATTTTGATCAAGAAATTCAGCTAGTTGCCGATGCGGCTTATGATGCATCTATCATCGTGAAGCTATAGTCAAGGAGTAGTGAATGAATAAAAAAGTATTTGTGTTAGCAGGAGATTACGGTTATATTCGTCAAATCGAAACTACCTTAAAATCTATTTGCTATCACAATAGTGATGTCAAGATTTATATTTTTAATCAGGATATTCCCCAAGAGTGGTTTGTCTCCGTCAGGGAAAAAATGGCATACCGAAATAGTGAGATAGTTGATATCAAGCTGTTTGGAGGTAATATGCGAAATTGGAGTCTACCACCTGTTGGACAGCACATAAACTTTATGACCTTTGCTCGTTATTTTATACCGAGTTTTGTGTCAGAAGATATTGTTTTATATTTAGATTGTGACTTAGTAGTTACACGTGATTTGACAGATCTATTTTCTATTGATTTAACCAATAAACCTCTAGCTGCTGCAAAAATCATATATGGTTTAGAAGACAGATTTAATGCAGGAGTGTTACTGATCAATAATGCGTATTGGAAGGATAAGGGAATCCAGCAGGAACTCATTAACATTACTGAAAGAGAACATGAACACTTACTTGAAGCTGATCAAACAGTTCTCAATCTAGTGATGGGAGAAAATTATGTATTATTAGATGATACCTATAATTTTCAGATTGGATATGATCAGTTGGCTGATAGTCGGGGGCAATATTTTATTTTTGAATTGCCTTTGACTCCATTACCAGCGATTGTTCATTATTTGTCTGCCGATAAACCTTGGAATACTTATTCGGTAGGTCGCCTACGTGAAGTTTGGTGGAAATATAATCAACTAGAGTGGTCTCAAATAAATAGTCAAGAAGAACTTGTCGTGAAAAAAGCTAAATATCAAGCATTGATCATTACAGGCAGTCAGCAATTAGAACAAATTGATTATCTCATTAAACATTTACCTGAGTATGATATTCATATTTTAACTTTTACGGATATGGGAGAAATTCTCAGAAGTCTAGCCAGTTATGAGAACATTAAGTTGCATCCAACTGTTATGAGGTGGATGTGCAGGAAAATGATTGAAGAATGTGATGTTTATCTGGATATCAATCATGAGTTTAAATTTCCTGATGTTTTAGAATGGGTGCAAGAAGCTAAGAAAACAATTTTAGCGTTTGATAATGTGGCCAATCCTTATCATGTAGATCAAGTATTTCCTCATGATAATCCTCAGGCTATGGTCGATTTTTTGAAGGAACTTTAAGTCTGTGAGTGGTTTGTTTTAAAAAATACTAAATTAGAGATTCAAAATGAAAATTAATATTACAAATATTTACGGTATGTCTGGTCAGAGTACAGCCTTGATCGCCCAGAATGAAACCGTTAAAATTGCAAAAAAGTTAGACTTTCACGAGCTTAGCTTTTACTTTTACAATATCTATAGTGATAGTCAAGGCGAGTTGAATAGCCGTTTAGATGGCGTTTTAGCTAAGCTGGGTTATGGGGATATCGTTGTTTATCAATCTCCTACATGGAATGGTAGGGAGTATGACCAGGCCTTTATCAGGAAATGTAAGATTTTAAACACGAAAATCATTACCTTTATCCATGACGTGCCACCCCTTATGTTTCCATCCAATTATTACTTAATGCCTGAGTACATTGAGATGTACAACCAATCAGATCTAGTAGTTGTTCCTTCGGAAAACATGAAAGAACGGCTGATTCAGGAAGGATTGACAGTTCAAAAGATTATTATCCAAGGCATGTGGGATCATGTTCATGACTATCCTTTGAGACAGCCTGCTTTTCAGAAAAAACTATCTTTTGCGGGTAGTGTAGAACGTTTTGAACACTTATCCAACTGGGCTTACTCAACCCCACTCGATATTTTTTCCGAGTCTAATCAGGAGAAGCATAATCCAAGTGTTTCCTTTAAAGGGTGGAAAACAGATCCAGAGTTGCTTTTTGCTTTGTCAGAGGGGGGCTTTGGCTTAGTGTGGGGAACAAGTGAAAATCCAGCTGAAGAGGCAGATTACTATCGCTTGAATATCTCTCATAAAGTTAGCACTTATCTTGCAGCAGGAATTCCAGTAGTAGTACCATCCTATCTCTCAAATGCCAGTTTCATAAAGGAAAAAGGCTTAGGTTATGTAGTAGATAGTTTGGAAGAAGCCAGTCGCCTTGTAGAGGGAACGACAGTAGAAGCTTATCAACAAATGGTTGAAAATGTATATAAAGTGAGTTATGCCTTGAAACAAGGCTACTTTACAAAAAAACTATTGATTGATGCAGTGATGCAGGTTTTGGATGTTTAGAATAGAATAGTTATGGATTGCCCTCATCCATTAGGATGAGGGAATGCCATTATTGGCAAAAGATTAATTTATAAATTTATACTCTTCGAAAATCAAATTCAAACCACGTCAGCGTCGCCTTACCGTATATATGTTACTGACGTCGTCAGTTCTATCTGCAACCTCAAAGCAGTGCTTTGAGCAACCTGCGGCTAGCTTCCTAGTTTGCTTTTTGATTTTCATTGAGTATTAGCTATGTTCATCAGAATATCTCATCACTCGAATAAGGTAGGAGAAAAATTTGAAGAAAAAATTAACATCAGTTGTCGTGAAACGGGTTATGTGGACGATTTCTTTCTTATTCATTTACGTTCTAGGAAGTAGATTGACCCTTCCCTTTGTAAACGTTAATGACACGAGTTTTTTGGGTGGAACTGCAGCTTTCTTAGCCTTTTCTACGTCTATAACAGGTGGAAATCTTCGGAGTCTTTCCCTATTTTCAGTTGGACTGTCTCCATGGATGTCGGCGATGATTTTATGGCAAATGTTTAGCATGTCTAAAAAACTTGGTCTGGGTAGTTTACCACTTGAAGTTCAAGATCGACGAAAAATGATATTAACGTTTGTCATTGCTTTAATCCAAGCATTAGCCATTACTCTAAATCTCCCTATTCAGTCAGGGGTGAATTATGGGCTAGTCTTGACCATGAATGTTCTACTCTTGATTGCGGGCACCTTTTTCTTAGTCTGGTTATCGGATTTGAATTCTTTGTTTGGTGTCGGAGGGTCTCTAGTTATCTTGATGTCAAGTATGGTGTCAAGTATGCCACAAAACATCTTAAAAAGCATCAAGGAGTTACAAGTTGGCCCCTTATTGATTGTGGCTCTTTTGCTGCTCTCAATGGTATTTTTAGCGATTGCAGTTAGAGTTCAGAGAGCTCGTTATCGAATTCTGGTAAATAAGATTATGATCCACAATCGCTTTAAACGTTATTCTTATTTGGATATTTTGCTGAATCCAGCTGGAGGAATGCCCTTTATGTATGCCATGTCCTTGGTATCCATCCCACAATATAGCTTGTTGCTTCTTCAAATGGTTTTGCCGAAAGAATCGTGGATTGGAGAGTGGATTAGCCGCTTTGCAATTGGTCAGCCAATTTGGGTCTTCACTTATATTGTTGTTTTATTTATATTAGGAATTGCGTTTGCATTTGTAAATATGAATAGTGAAGAAATTGCTGAGAGAATGAAAAAATCTGGAGAATATATTTATAATATCTATCCTGGAGAAGATACTAGTCGTTATCTCGGAAAATTGATATTTCGTTTTGCAATCATTGGGTCTATCTATATCGTATTTATGGCAGGATTTCCAATGTTGATTGTCTTATATGATCCGCGCTATATGCAACTGAGTATGCTTTCAGGTTTATTTTTGATTTTTAATGGAATGGTGTTTAATATCAAGGAAGAAATCGATGCCTTGACATTAAACGAGAATTATCGACCACTCTTAGAAATCGATTCATAATTGTGAGGAGAAGCTATGTATTATTTCATTCCTTTTTTGGAGCGCAACAATCCATCATGGCAAGCAAATATTGTGCCTTGGTATAGGACTCCTTATCGCTTAGAATTTGATGATATCTTACACCAAATTCGGATTTTTAAACGCCAAGAATTAGAATCTAAGATGCTATGGTTGACTTATCATCCTCATCTACGTTATTTGTTACACAGACAAGATTTGTTGGAGTCGGATGTTTTCTCCGTTTTTGATGCTATTCAAAACATTGAAAATGAGGAGATGCACCCTTTACAATTAAAAGACTTGACATGGGATGAAGACTGTGACTTTATCTATACCCCTTTCTTAATTGTAGTCAAGCAAAAGGGGGCACTCTATGCTCATATTGAATATGGTTCAGAAGGTTTTATCAGCTATATCACTTACTTTAAGGATAACCAAGTTGATTTCATTTGTTATTTTGATGATCGTGGATTTTTATCTAGCCTTATAGAGTATGAGGATCAAAAACCAGTTACTCGTTATTATTACAACGCAAAAGGACAGTGGCAACTGAGGGAAAATTTGCAGGGCGAAAAGCCAATTGTAAAGATCAATCCAGCAGTAAGTTATCGTTTTGGAAAATTAGTTTATGACAGTATAGATGAGGTTATCTGGGAATTCTTAGCAACATTTTTAAATCAAGACTATGAGGTTGGAGATTCATTTGTTTTGGCAGCTAATACCAAGTTTCAAGATCAATTGCTAGAAAGGTTGCCAGAAGAAGCTCCAAAAATTATAAGTTTCTTTATTGAAAGAAATCAAGCAGATGATTTACAAGCTCATCGTCAGCTAGTAGAACAGTCTAGATTGTTGATTAGTGATCGGAAAGATTTTCTTGAGCGATTACAAGAGGCTTATCCCCAATTTGCTTCTAAAATGCACCATTTACCATCTTTTGATACGCGCTTGAAGTTAGGTCTTAGTCAACGGTTAAAGGAATCAAAAATTTATGTCCAATTAGATATACAGGTGCAACAAGATCCAGAAGTCTTGTATGAAGTTTTGCATTTTGTTTCGGAAAATCCCTTGACTGAGGTTGTTTTTTCAGTATTTAATGCAGAAGGTTATCAAATAGAAGCTTTGCAGAAGCAACTTGATTCGCTGATTATGGAACGTCTTAACCCAAGGGAGCTGTTAAAGGATACTGTGGTATCTGATGCGGAAAATACATTAGAGGAAAATACCAGAGATGATTATCGCTTTAAGATTATCAATCTAAATGATGAGATGGGCTTAATTCGGGAGTTAGAATATACTCGTTTAATTGTTGATTTGAATCCAGTCGCTAATATTTACACACAGATTGCAGGGATTAGTGCAGGAATTCCTCAAATCAACTTACAAGAGTCAGAATATGTGACTCACTTACAAAATGGTTATATTCTATCAGATTTATCAGAGTTTAGTAAGGCAGGACACTACTTTTTAGATACCCTGAAACATTGGAATCAAGCCTTAATTTACTCAATTGATAAGATTCGACAAAATACAGGTGATCAATTTGTAGATAAGTGGGAAAAATGGTTAGAGGAGGCAAAAAGTGAGCAATAAATTACAGATTTTGCAGATAGGTAGCAGAAACTGGAGCCATGACTATGAGCTTCCTGAAAATATGGAGTGGCACTTCTTTTGGCCGAGATCAATGACTGCCATAAAGAAGGTCATGAAAATGGAAGGCTTAAGAACTTTTTCAGCTGTTTTGGTTGAAAATCCTGAGCACTTATCGGATTTGATTCCGTTGATGAGAAAGATTACTCCTTATACGATTTTCTACCCTGATACAGCTGAGCCTCAATCAAAAGATCTTCAAGACTTCTTGAAAAAAACTTGTGCTCAAGCAACAGATTTTTCAAACCCAGTAGAACTTTTGAGACTCCTATCTAAAGCCCTGTTTAGAGGGCAGTATGGGGATAAGTTAGTTCCAATTGATATGATTGTCAATCCTGCTTTTAAGGGAAAGGTTCGATATAACGGTTATGAAAATCTAGAACTCCTAGGAAAGTATGGTCAAGACTTTCGCCCTTTAATTAGTTGGAAGTATAATATCCGAGCTAGCGAATTTAACCCAGTTGAACTCTGGCTCGAATATGAGAAAGATTGGACTTGTGATATTCGCCTGATCGTTCGAAATATTCAAGATGGATCTACTGCTAATTTTGTCAAAGAGCGAGTTTTCACTGTTGAAGATATGCAGTCTGCCTTGGTACTGGATGATGATTTTTCTTCATTTATCAGTGTTTCTTTAGAAGCTAGAGGAGCAGGACATCTGAAAATAGGAGCCCTTCACCAGCGTTTAACGCGCTACCAGTTTGGTAAATATGTTCTTGGTGGAGGTATCATCCATAATGACAAGCGTGAGGAGATCAATTACTTTTTCTATCCAGGAGACTTTAAGCCTCCTTTGAATATCTACTTTTCTGGTTATCGACGAGCAGAAGGATTTGAGGGGTTTGGAATGATGAGATCCTTTGGAGCACCTTTCCTTCTCTTTCAAGATCCTCGAATCGATGGAGGGGCTTTTTACTTGGGTGATCAGAGTATCGAAAATGGTGTTCGAAATGTCATT
The DNA here is from genome assembly GCF_041432385.1 of Streptococcus sp. 27098_8_91. Lineage (NCBI taxonomy): Bacteria > Bacillati > Bacillota > Bacilli > Lactobacillales > Streptococcaceae > Streptococcus > Streptococcus sp. 27098_8_91. Next base: position 72,852 of record NZ_JAPVZN010000008.1, on the reverse strand, counting down.
CAAGAACATTTAGATTTGTTAGGATTCTCAAATAAGGAACTCATCCTTTCGGGCATGTCCATGGGAACTTATGGAGCTATGTATTACAGTTCTTTCTTTGAACCTAAAGCTGTTATCGTTTCAAAACCCTTGACCAATCTTGGCTTGATAGCAGAGAGAGGCAGACTTGAGGCACCTGGGCTTTTCCCAACCGCCTTTGATATCTTACGTCATCATTCTAAAGGGGATGCTAGTATAGATGCTATGAGATCCTTGGATGATCGTTTTTGGACTCCTTTTAAACAGGCAGATTTTAGTCAAACAATCTTTGGCCTCTCTTATATGAAAGAGGAAGACTATGATCCACGTGCTTATGATGACTTAGTAGAGGCCCTTTATCATACGGGGGCTCGTATCATGGTCAAGGGCACCTCAGGTCGCCACAATGACGATAGTAGTACCAGTACTGCGTGGTTCAAGAATTTTTATAAGATGATTTTAGAGCAGGATTTTGGGAGAAAGTTTTAATGATGTTCAAACGGCATAAAGAAATATACTGGGGAGAGTTTAAAGGAGGAAGTTCAGGGGATAGTAGGCAAAATACATTTTTGTTTGGTTCTATTGTCCTCTATCATTCAAGAGACCATGTTTATCTGGAAAATGATATGGTGAATTCTGGTACGATGATTCATGAGTGGACATCAAGTTTTAACTTTCAAGGAAATCGCTTAACCCCAACCTTACCTCTTTTAAAAAGGGGCTATCGTTACCGTTTGTCTAGTCAGATGACTGTTCAACCTCAAAATGGCTTATACTTTAGGCTTATCTTTATGGATCGTTATGATAAGCAGGTTTCTCAAGTGATTGAAAAAGACTTTGATTTTACCTTTACTTATCCAGAAGAAGCCTATCATTACAGAGTACAGCTGTTGAGTGCAGGATTTCAAGCAGTTGACTTTCATTCATTTTCAATAGAAGAGGACGATTCTGAGCAAGATGTGGAACAAGAATAGACAATTGAGCAAGGTGAAAAAAATCTTGCATCAAATCAATCTAAAAAAAGATGAGATGGCCTCGCTAACAGATGATGAATTAGCAGGAAAAACTCAAGAATTTAAAGAGAGATTGGCTGCTGGAGAAAGCTTAGACGATCTTTTAGTGGAAGCTTTTGCAGTTGTACGTGAAGCTGATAAACGAATCTTAGGAATGTTTCCCTATGATGTACAGGTCATGGGTGGAATTGTCATCCACCAAGGGAATGTTGCGGAGATGAATACAGGTGAAGGTAAAACCTTGACCGCTACGATGCCAGTCTATCTCAATGCCTTATCGGGAAAAGGTGTTATGCTGGTGACGACTAACGACTATCTTGCTAAGCGTGATGCAGAAGAGATGGGACAAGTCTATGAGTTCTTAGGTTTGACCATTCGCATTCCCTTTTCTGAAGACGATGATGAAGAGTTAACGCCTGAAGATAAGCGGGAAATTTATAGTGCGGATATTGTTTATACGACAAACAGTGGTCTTGGTTTTGACTACTTGATTGATAATCTAGCCTCTAGTGAAGATAAAAAGTACATGCCAGAATTTAACTTTGTTATCGTAGATGAGGTAGATTCAGTCTTGCTGGATAGTGCTCAAACTCCCTTGGTCATTTCAGGTTCACCTAGGGTACAATCCAATTTTTATGGAATTATTGACACCTTGATGACAACTCTAGTTGAGGGCCAAGACTATATCTTTAAAGAAGAGAAAAAAGAAGTCTGGCTCACTACTAAGGGCGCTCAAACTGCGGAGAGTTTTTTAGGTATTGATAACCTCTATTCCGAAGAACATGGCGTACTAGCAAGACACCTGACCTTTGCTTTACGAGCTCATACCTTATTTAAAAGGGATAAAGACTATATCATCCGTAAGGGTGAGAAAGAGGAAGAACTCGTATTGGTAGATCAAAGTACAGGTCGTTTATTAGAAATGACCAAATTACAGGGTGGTTTACACCAAGCCATTGAGGCAAAAGAGCATGTTCCCTTGTCTGAAGAAACACGGGCGATGGCTTCCATTACCTACCAAAGCTTATTTAAGAAGTTTAAAAAAATCTCTGGAATGACTGGGACAGGAAAGGTTGCAGAGAAAGAGTTTTTAGAAACTTATGGCATGTCAGTCATTCGAATCCCTACAAATCGTCCGAATCAGCGAATTGATTATCCAGACAATCTCTATGTTACCCTACCTGAGAAAGTGTATGCATCGCTTGCTGAGATTAAATATTATCATGAAAAGGGTAATCCTTTATTGATTTTTGTTGGATCGGTAGAAATGTCGGAACTCTACTCCTCTCTATTATTACGTGAAGGAATTGCTCATAACGTTTTAAATGCCCATAATGCAGCGCGTGAAGCTCAGATGATTGCAGAGTCAGGTCGTATGGGAGCCGTGACAGTTGCGACTTCTATGGCTGGCCGTGGGACTGATATTAAGCTTGGTCCAGGAGTTGCTGAACTGGGTGGTCTAGTTGTCATTGGTACAGAACGGATGGATAGTAAACGTATTGACTTACAGATTAGAGGACGTTCTGGTCGACAGGGAGATCCTGGCTTGTCGAAATTTTTTGTCTCACTGGAAGATGATGTGATCAAGAAGTATGGACCTTCTTGGGTCCATAAGATGTATAAGGACTATACAGTAAATAAACAGATAAGCCCAGAACTTTTAGAAGGAAGACGCTATCGGAAATTAGTAGAAAAAGCGCAGAAGGCAAGCGATAGCGCTGCTAGATCATCAAGAAGGCAAACCTTAGAGTATGCTGAGAGTATGAATATCCAAAGAGAGATGGTCTATAGTCAAAGAAATCGTTTGATTGATGGTACCGAGGATCTAGATGGTTTTGTTGTGGATGTACTAGATGAATTCATAAAAAAAAGCTTGTCAGAAGAAGCATTTGAAAGTAGAGAGGAACTCTATCATTTTATCGTTAAAAATATCAGTTTTCTTTATCATGCAGTTCCTCGCGAGTTGGATATGACAGATAAGGAAGCCATTAGACGAGTTTTAGAGACAACCATCCAAAAAAGTCTACAAGAGAAACGAACGCTTCTTGAAACTCATGACTTCTTTTCAGATTTTCAGCGTTTAGCCTTGTTAAAGGCCATAGATGATAACTGGGTAGAACAGGTGGACTACCTTCAACAATTGAGTCTAGCGATTGGTGGGCAATCAGCTGCTCAAAAGAATCCTATTGTCGAGTATTACCAAGAAGCCTATCATGGATTTGAAGAGATGAAAAGGCAGGTCAAGAAGGATATGGTTCGAAATCTTCTATTGAGTCGAGTAGACATTTCACCTGATGGGGAAATTATGGCTTATTTTCCATAAAAAGGGGACAATATGACAATTTACAATATAAATTTAGGAATCGGCTGGGCCAGCAGTGGTGTTGAATATGCCCAAGCTTACCGTGCAGGTATTTTTCGCAGCCTAAATCTGCCGTCAAAGTTTATCTTTACAGACATGATTTTGGGTGATAATATCCAGCACTTAACCGCAAATATCGGTTTTGATGATGATCAGGTCATCTGGCTTTACACTCACTTCACAGACATCAAGATTGCACCGACCAGTGTGACGGTAGATGATGTTTTGGCTTACTTTGAAGGTGTAGAAAGCCGTCGTGAACGAAATGGGAAAATTGAACGAATCTTCTTCTCAGATGAGGACAAGTTTATCACTTGTTATTTGGTAGATGAGGAAAAAGATTTTGTCCAACATGTGGAGTATGTGTATGCTGGTAAGTTAATCCGCAAGGATTACTTCTCTTACACACGCTACTGCACAGAGTATTTTGCTCCTAAAGATAATGTAGCGACACTCTACCAAAGAACCTTCTACAATGAAGATGGGACTCCAGCTTATGAGATGTTCATGAATCAAGGGACCGAGGAAGTCTACCGTTTCAAGGATCGAATCTTATACGGGAAACCCGCCTTGCTCCGTTATTTCATGCAGACACTTGGGTTAAGTAAATCAGATCTAGTAATTTTAGATCGTGAGACAGGGATTGGTCAGGTTGTTTTTGAGGAAGCGCAAGCGGCGCATCTAGCGGTAGTTGTTCATGCGGAGCATTACAGTGAAAATGCGACCAATGATGATTATATCCTTTGGAACAACTATTATGACTACCAGTTTACCAATGCAGATAAGGTCGATCTCTTTATCGTTTCAACGGATCGTCAAAAGGAAGTTCTAGAGCAACAGTTTGCTCACTATACCTCGCATGCACCTAAGATTGTGACCATTCCAGTTGGAAGTGTTGACCAATTAACAAAACCACAAGAGAGCCGTAAGCCATTTTCTCTTATTACAGCTTCGCGTCTAGCCAAGGAAAAACACATTGATTGGCTTGTCAAGGCTGTGATTGAGGCTCATAAGGAATTGCCAGAATTAACCTTCGATATCTACGGTAGTGGTGGTGAAGAAGGACGTCTTCATGAGATTATCGCTGCAGGTCAGGCAGAAGAGTATATTAAACTCAAGGGTCATGCAGAACTCTCCCAAATCTATTCACAGTATGAAGTTTATCTAACTGCTTCTACAAGTGAAGGATTTGGTTTGACTCTCATGGAAGCAATTGGATCAGGCCTGCCATTGATTGGTTTTGATGTTCCTTATGGAAATCAAACCTTCATCGAAGATGGTGAAAATGGTTACTTGATTCCAAGTTCATCTGACCATGTCGAAGATGAAATCAAGAAAGCTTATGCAGAAAAAATCTGCCAACTGTATTTGGAAAATCGTTTGGATAGTATGAGAGAAAAATCCTACCAGATAGCCGAGAAGTTCTTGACTCAAGAGATTTTGAACAAATGGGAAAATACAATCAAGGAGGTAGTGGATGATTCAGTTATTTGATGTATACAGTCAAGAAAGTCAAGATTTGCACTATAGTCTGACTGAAGCAGGACTGTCTGATTTGGCTGTGGTTATTGAACCCGATGGATTTTTGCCAGATGGAGTTGTCTCACCTTTCACCTATTATTTGGGTTATGATAGCGGTAAACCCTTGTATTTTAACCAAGTTCCTGTACCAGACTTTTGGGAGATTGCTGGGAATAATCAATTTGGGACCATCAATGACCTCAATCAAGAACGAGCAGTGATTCATTTTGCAGATGGTTTACAGGCTCGTTTGGTGAAAAAAGTCGAATGGAAAACACCAGCAGGTCGGATCTTTCAAGTAGATCACTACAATCGTTTTGGAGCTTGCTTTGCTAAGACTACCTTTGATGCTTCTGGTCAAGCTATCATGACTTCTTATCGGAACGTAGATCAAAAAGAAGTTATTTTGGAAAACCATGTCACAGGTGATATTCTGTTAACCTTGGAAGGGCAAGGCTTGCGCCATTTTTCTGGTCGAGTGGCCTTTATCATAGACTTCTTACAAGGTTTGAAAGTGAATCTAGACCACCTTCTCTTTAATACCCTATCTACATCGTTTTTGACTTCCTTCCATTTTCCAGAAAAATCAGGTCAGGATATCCTAGTTTGGCAAGAACCATTGCAGGACCATATTCCTGGAAATATGCAACTGATTTTGGAGAATGACCAGCTTCGAGCTAAGACCATTATCATTCCAGATTATGCGACTTATGAACGCGCTCTGCAATTGACGGATGAGAAATTCCATCATAAGTTTAGTCACTTAGGCTATCATTATCACTTTAAGCGTGATAATTTTGTTCGACCTGATGCCCTGATAGTGACTAATTCAGATCAACTAGAGCAAGTCGAAAAATTGGTGGAGAGTTTACCAAGGGTTACTTTCCGAATCGCGGCAGTGACAGAAATGTCAGCAAAGTTGATGGATATGCTACGCTACCCGAATGTAGTACTCTATCAAAATGCCAGTCCCCAAAAGATTCAAGATCTCTATCAACTATCAGATATCTACTTGGATATCAACTATGGTAATGAACTTCTCCAGGCTGTTCGTCAGGCCTTTGAACACAACCAACTGGTCCTAGCTTTTGAAGAAACTGCCCATAACCGTCGCTATACAGCTCCAAGTCATATTTTCGCTAAGGAGGCAGTTGACGGCATGATTCAAACTATTGATTTAGCTCTTTCTAACGTTAAGGAGATGGGACGAGCTCTTGGAGAACAGGGTTACCATGCCAATTATGTGGATCCAATTATGTATAAGGAGAGGATGGAAATCATTTTAGGAGAAAGCCATGACTAAAAAAGATCTATTTTATCAGGATGTTGAAGGCCGCATGGAAGAGATGAAACAAGAACCCATCAAAAAAGAAAAATCTACACGTGGTGAAAAAATCAGTAAAACATTCTCTTTCTTGTTGGGATTGATTATTTTAATAGGTTTGCTGTTTACTTTAATAGGGCTTTTGAGGTAGTTAAATGACTGAATTATTGATAATTTTAACCATTATTTTAGCTATTTCCTTAATCATCCTTGTGACCATACAACCAAGGCAAACTCAAATCTTTTCTATGGATGCAACTAGTAATATCGGGAAGCCGAGTTATTGGCAAAGTAATACGCTTGTTAAAGTCTTAACCTTGCTTGTTAGCTTAGCCTTGTTTGTGATGCTACTCCTCTTTATGGCCTTAACTTTTGCGTAAGCTTTGATTTCTGGCGAGAATGATTGACTTTAAAAGTGATTATTTAAAGAAATTTAAGTTTTAGGAGAATATTTTAAGAAAACTTTTAGGAATCTAGCTTATACTATAAGCATAAGTTAAGAAGACCTTAACTTTAACTCCTAAAAATTTTTCATAATAATCTCCCTATAAAATAAAGTCGCCCAATCAGGCGGCTTATTTTTTTGTTCTAAGTCTATGTTTTTTCATGATATAATAGTTCTATGAGATTAGATAAATTTTTAGTTGCCTGCGCTGTAGGGAGTCGGACTGAGGTCAAAAACCTTCTCAAGGCTGGGCGCGTGACGGTCAATGGCAAGAAAGAAAAATCTGCCAAACTACAAATTGATGAAGGGACAGATGAGATTCGCTTTGATGGGCAAAAGCTAGACTACGAGGAGTTTGTTTACTATATGATGAACAAGCCCCAAGGAGTTATATCAGCGACTGAGGATCCCAAACACAAGACTGTTTTGGATTTGTTGGATGACTATGCACGTGCCAAGGAAGTTTTCCCAGTCGGTCGTTTGGATATCGATACGCATGGACTCTTGCTCTTGACCAATGATGGCAAGCTGGCTCATGCTCTACTTTCGCCTAAACGTCATGTGGATAAGACTTATCTGGCGCAAGTCGATGGAATAATGACAGATGCAGACATAGAGGCCTTTGCGCAAGGTATTCCCCTCAAGGACTTTACCTGTCAACCTGCCAAGCTGGAGCTTGTGTCTATTGATAGAGAAAAAAACCAAAGTTTGGTTCGAGTGACCATTGCCGAAGGGAAATTCCACCAGGTTAAACGCATGGTAGCCTACTGTGATAAGGAAGTGGTGGACTTGCAACGTCTGACCATGGGAACTTTGACCTTGGATGAAAATCTAAAGCGTGGGGAATGGCGTCGCTTAACTAAAGAGGAATTAGAAGGCTTACTCGAAAGTGTTGGGTAAACTGTGTAATCTTTGAAAAAGGTGAGGAAAATATCCTTGCCTTTTTCAGTTTTTGGTTGCTTCCTTTGTGAAAAGCGTTATAATAGACTGTAGAATAAAAAGGAGGATTTTATGAACGCGATTCAAGAATCATTTACAGATAAATTATTTGCCAACTATGAAGCAAATGTCAAATACCAAGCTATCGAAAATGCTGCTAGCCACAATGGAATCTTTGCAGCCCTTGAGCGTCGCCAAAGCCATGTAGATAACACACCTGTTTTCTCACTTGATTTGACTAAGGACAAGGTCACTAACCAGAAGGCTTCTGGTCGTTGCTGGATGTTTGCAGCCCTCAATACTTTCCGCCACAAACTCATCTCTCAATACAAACTTGAAAACTTTGAATTGTCACAAGCCCACACCTTCTTCTGGGACAAGTATGAAAAATCTAACTGGTTCTTGGAGCAAGTCATTGCGACTGCTGACCAAGAATTGACAAGCCGCAAGGTTAGCTTCCTACTCCAAACTCCACAACAAGATGGCGGTCAGTGGGATATGGTAGTGTCCCTCTTCGAGAAATATGGTGTCGTGCCCAAGTCGGTTTACCCTGAGTCTATCTCATCTAGCAATAGCCGCGAGCTAAATGCCATTCTCAACAAATTGCTTCGCCAGGATGCTCAAATTTTGCGAGACTTGCTCGCTTCTGGTGCAGACCAAGAGACTGTTCAAGCTAAGAAAGAAGACCTCTTGCAAGAAATTTTTAACTTCCTTGCCATGTCATTAGGGCTTCCACCACGTAAATTTGACTTTGCTTATCGCGATAAAGATAACAACTACCAAAGCGAAAAGGGTATCACGCCACAGGAGTTTTACAAGAAATATGTCAATCTTCCTCTAGAAGACTACGTTTCTGTTATCAATGCCCCAACTGCTGATAAGCCTTACGGCAAATCTTACACAGTTGAGATGTTGGGGAATGTCGTTGGTAGCCGTGCGGTTCGTTACATCAACGTTCCAATGGAGCGCTTGAAAGAATTAGCGATTGCTCAAATGCAAGCAGGAGAGACTGTTTGGTTTGGTTCTGATGTCGGCCAGATCAGCAACCGTAAAGCGGGAATCCTTGCGACAGATGTTTATGACTTTGAATCAAGCATGGACATTCAACTCACTCAAGACAAGGCTGGACGTTTGGACTACAGCGAAAGCTTGATGACCCACGCCATGGTCTTGACAGGTGTTGATTTGGATGAAAATGGCAAATCAATCAAGTGGAAAGTTGAAAACTCATGGGGAGACAAGGTCGGTACAGATGGTTACTTTGTTGCTTCAGATGCTTGGATGGACGAGTACACTTACCAAATTGTTGTTCGTAAGGAATTACTAACAGCAGAAGAACAAGCTGCCTATGAAGCAGAACCAATCGTCCTTGCACCATGGGATCCAATGGGTGCCTTGGCTGAATAAATGAGATATAAAAAGAACGGTTCTATAATTTTTAGGGTTGATGGAAATTTTCCACCAACCCTATTTTAGTGTATACAAAAAGGCCAACATCCATTATATTAAAAGCGCTGAAACCTAAAACAAAAGGATGATGACCATATGAACAATATACTAGAAGCTACACTACAAATCAAAGATAAAAACATTATTTGGGATAATAAAGTTCAAGAGAAGATATTTAAAAAGAGAAAATCTTTATTTTATGCAGCTACTTATACGCATAAACCAGAATTTTGTACCGTTTGTGGGTGTGTTAGCCGAAATAATAATATCGTTAAAAACGGCACGAAAACATCTCGTATCACTCTCTGTTCTGTTTCAGGCCTAGCGGCCTACTTAAATCTACGCAAGCAGAGATTTCTCTGTAGAGAATGCGGCTCTTCATTTACCGCAGACACTAGTCGAATCGTAGAAAAACACTGTCATATCTCTAAACGCTTAAAAAACGAAATTAAATCAAAAATAAGTGAAACAGTATCTGAAACCTATATCGCAAAAGAAACAAATGTTTCAGTTCATACGGTAAGACGTATCATAGATGATACAACACGTTTACTAAAGATTAAACCATTACACGATTTACCTGAGCATTTGTGTTTTGATGAATTTAAATCCGTCAAATCTTCCGATAGTAATATGAGCTTCATTATTTGTGATAGCACTACACACAAGCTGGTCGATGTTGTACGAGATAGAAAATCTTACAGCTTGAAAAAGTATTTTCATCGTTTTGAGCCTAAGACTAGATTAAAGGTAAAAACTATCTCCATCGACATGTACTTACCGTACATTCAATTAATAAAAGAAATGTTTCCTAACGCTAAAATTATCATTGATCCTTTTCATATCGTACAAGCCTTAAATAGAGAATTAAATCGAACTCGGGTACGTGTCATGAATAAGCATCGCTATAAAGACTCTAAATTATATCGAAAGTTAAAACATTATTGGAAGTTAATTTTAAAGAACTCTAATGAACTTCAGAACTATAAATATAATCGTTATAAGCTTTTTGAAAGCTTCATAACAAGTAAAGGAATCGTAGATTATATCTTAGAAAAAAATCCATCTCTTAAAAATGATTATGAGGTTGTACATTCACTTCGTGAATGTATACAGGATAGAGATTATATAGAATTCAAGGAAACGATTGAAGCAGCTACGCAATTAGACCTATCTCCTGGTTTAAAAAGAGTATTAAAGACTCTTATGACTTACTTGCCATATATTCAAAATACTTGTGAGTATCCAACTAGAACAAATGGCCCTATTGAAGGAATAAACAATAAAATAAAAGTGCTTAAAAGAAATGCCTACGGCTTTAGAAACTATTACCATTTTAGAAATAGGATTATTTTAATAACAAAAATGTTTGGCCCAAAACAAAAAGGGATTAAGCAACAATTAGTTGCTTAATCCCTTCCTAAATTTCTTCATCAACACTATTTGACAAAGAGCCCTTTTTTAGTGCTCAAAATAGCACTCAATTTTAAATGGATTTGGTGTTCAAAAAAATATAATCAAATGCAACAAACTAATTTCATTTTTAATAGGCACAATTAATTTTAGAAGATAGTACGAAAAAATATTGACTATTTTCTTTAGAATGTGTAAAATTTAGATAGATTATTTAAAGTGAGGTTTTTTTATCTTGTCTATATTAAAGAAGAAAGTTAATATGTTTAGTGTACTATTGAATGTGGTATTAATAGCTATTATAGCTATTGGAGTGCTATTTTTCTTACCTAAGGAACATAAATCAGAAGTCAAATCGTCAATTAATATCGAAAGTATTGAAAAAGTGAATGAAGTTGTATTTTTGAATGCGGGAATTAATGAAATTATTTCTGAAACAAAAACAACTCAAGTTTTTGGGTTTGATGTGCCGTTCTCTAAAAAAGCAGCATTAGTAATTTTAAATTATAAAGCTAAATTTGGAATTAAAAGTAGTGTAAAGGTTGAACAAATAAGCGAAAAAGAATATAAGGTTATTGTTCCAAAATTGGAAGTAATTGGTGTTGAACTTTCAAAAGATAATCCTTATGATTTATATGATAGTCATGGAGAGTTATTAAGTGGAACTACAGAAGATATTGATACTGGGAAATTGGTCGCTAACCAACTTTCTAGTGATAAACAAGCAGAGTATTTAGATAAATTTAAGAGTGAAATTAAAGAATCTGCAATCAATTATTATAAAACAATATTTTCTTCAATGGATTCTGAAGTAAAAGTAACTATAGAATTTACAGAATAATTTTTGAAATACAAAACCCTGGCCATCTCTGGTCAGGGTTTTGTGTGGTTCTATAATTTTTAGGGTTGATGGAAATTTTCCACCAACCCTATTTTAGTGTATACAAAAAGGCCAACATCCATTATATTAAAAGCGCTGAAACCTAAAACAAAAGAATGATGACCATATGAACAATATACTAGAAGCTACACTACAAATCAAAGATGCACACAATGAAGGTGTTACATTCCATTTCTTAGAGAATATTAAAGAAGTATTGCGTGATGAGAGTGGGAAAGTAACTGGTGTAAAGGTTATTACAATGGAACTTGGTGAATCAGATGAAAGTGGAAGAAGATCAACGCATGAAGTGGCAGGTAGTGAACATATTATTCCATGTGACCTTGTCGTTGCAGCAATTGAACAAAAGTAGACTTTAGTGTTCTAGATGAAAGGTAAAAATTTGACTTTCGGTCAACATCAGAATACAATAGAAATGAACTAATAACAGGGGATGCATATTTAGGTCCTCAATCTATCGCAACCGCAATTAAAGGCGGGTGAGAAGTTGCGACAGAAGTACATGAATCGTTTAAAGAAAACACATAAATAACTTGTGGTGCCTTTCGTTTTTTTACTGGGAAAATTAAGGAACTATAGTTATAAATCCTTAAAGATATTAATATATTAACATGCGTATATTTATGGGAAGAAGGTTATGTCATCTATAGTTGTACTTCTGACGATAAGGTTGTTCGTGTACCAAAGGAAATTAAAGGTAAACCTGTTATCGCAATTGGAGAACGTGGTCTTGCGAACTTGAAACATTGTGAGGCAATCGTTTTACCAGATACAGTACGATATATTGGAAAAGGTGCGTTTACGATTGACAATAAGTTAAAGTATGTCCACTTTGGTAAGTCAATAGAAACAGTAGAAGATGATGTTTTCAACTCTGACAGTTCATTAGAATCAGTTGTATTCCCAGAAGGAACAAAGAGTATTGGAACATTAGTATTCTGGGGGACATCATCAATTAAATCTATTACAATTCCAGCAAGTGTAACAGAAATTACAGAATACTTCTATTTTGTGGATAACTGTAACCCAGATGTAGAAATCCATACACCTAAGGGATCAAAGGCAGAAGAAGTAGCTAAAGCAAGGCAACTTAAAGTAGTAAATGACTAAAGGGGAATAGTATGAACAAAAAATTACTATCAGGCTTAGGGACTGACCCCAAAAAGTGAGAATTTAATAAAAACACCCTAGGGCTACCGTCTTCGGTATCCAACCGGAGACAGGTAGTCCAATTTTTGTTGGATTCTTTTTTCATTAGGTTCTTCATCAACACTATTTGACAAAGAGCCAAAAGAATCAGGTGATAAACCTGATTCTTTTTTTGTTTGTAAATTCTCACCGAGATTACATGATACCGAAGAAACGAGCTGCGATACCAACTACAAAGAGGGCAAGAATGATTGTGATTGGAGATACTTTTTTCTTAAGCAACCACATGCAAAGGAAAGTAAGGAGAAGTCCCATCAATCCTGGGATCAATGAGTTCAACTGTCCTTGAAGGGTTTGTGGTTGAACGCTATCCAAGCTCAATCCGCTAAGTGCTTGGCCGAGGATTCCCTTCAATTCTCCACCTGTAACAGGACCTTCTGGGAAGACGATGTAGGCACCTTCTGACAATTGTTTACCTGGAAGGTTGATAGTGAAGTTGATTGATACCCAACGTTGTACAAGAACGGCAAGGATGAACATACCAAGGATAGAAGCTCCTTTAGTGATGTCTTTCAAGATACCACCTGACATATCTTTAGTGATTTCAGATCCAGCCTTGTAACCAAACTCTTGTGTATACCATAGGAAAGACATACGGATTGCATTCCATCCAAAGAAGAAGAGAAGTGGACCAACGATGTTACCAGTTGCAGCAAGTGATGCACCAAGGGCACCAAGGATAGGACGAACTGTAAACCAGAAGACTGGGTCACCGATACCAGCAAGAGGTCCCATCATACCGATCTTAACACCTTGGATAGCAGCGTCATCGATTTCAGTACCGTTTGCGCGTTCTTCTTCAAGTGCAAGAGTAACCCCCATGATTGGGGCAGCTACGTATGGGTGAGTGTTGAAGAACTCGAGGTGACGCTCAAGAGCAGCAGCTTGGTCTTCTTTTTTAGTGTAAAGTTTCTTGATAGCTGGGATCAAAGAGTAAGCCCAACCCAAGTTTTGCATACGTTCGTAGTTCCAAGAACCTTGAAGGAATTGTGAACGCCACCAAACTTTTTGGCGATCTGATTTTGATAATTGAATTTTTTCAGCCATGATTGTTCCCCTTTCTAGTAGTCTTCTAGGATATCACCGATTGGATCGTTAGAAGTTGCAGCTCCTCCTCCGCCGTTTCCACCTTGTTTAGAAAGGTTGAGGTAGATGAAGGCAAGGGCAACACCGATGACACCAAGGGCAATCAAAGTCAATTGAGAGATTGCTGCAAGAGCAAAACCGATAGCGAAGAATGGCCATACTTCACGAGTAGCCATCATGTTGATAACCAATGCGTAACCAACGGCAACGACCATAGCACCACCGACAGCCATACCACCTTTAAGCCATTCTGGCATAAGGTTCAATACGCTTTGAACGGCTTCAGTTGGCATTGCAAGCAAGAGTGCAGCTGGGATAGCAATACGTAGACCTTGAAGAGCGAGGGCAAAGTAGTGAGCGCGTTCAACAGCTGTAATGTTTCCTTCTTTAGCAGCAGCGTCAGCAGTGTGAACCAAACCAACTGAGATGGTACGAACGATCATAGTCAAGAAAAGACCAGCTACGGCAAGAGGAATAGCAGTTGCAGTTGCGACTGCGATACCTTCAGTAGTAAAGTTACCACCCTTAATCATGATGATTGCAGCAGCAACAGAGGCAAGAGCCGCGTCAGGAGCAACGGCAGCACCGATGTTAGCCCAACCAAGGGCGATCATTTGAAGTGATCCACCAAGCATAACCCCTGCTTCGAGGTTACCAGTTACAAGACCGATAAGGGTACATGCGACGATTGGTTGGTGGAATTGGAATTGGTCGAGGATACCTTCAAGACCTGCGAAGAAGGCAACAACTACAACCAAGATAGCAGAAATGAATGAAATATCTGACATGGTTTTATTCCTTTTCTATTAGTTTTAATTATTGAACGTTAGCTTTGCTAATCAAGTCAAACAAATCTTTTTTAGTGTCGTTTGGTACTTTACGTACGTCAAATTCAACACCAAGGTCACGCATTTTTTCAAATGTAGCAACGTCGTCTTTGTCCATTGACAATACGTTGTTGACCATTGTTTTACCAGTTGAGTGAGCCATTGATCCAACGTTAAGAGTTTTGATTGGCACACCACCTTCGATAGCACGAAGGGCATCTTGTGGTGTTTCAAACAAGATAAGGGCATGTGTTTCACCAAAGCGAGGATCTTTAGCAACCTCAATCAATTTTTTGATTGGAACAACGTTAGCCTTCACTCCGTTAGGAGCCGCTTGTTTGATCAATTCTTTACGCAGGTCGTCGTTAGCTACGTTATCTGAAGCAACGATGATACGGTTAGCTTTTGAATCTGGTGTCCAAGCAGTTGCGACTTGTCCGTGAAGGAGACGAGTGTCAAGACGTGCAAGATTGATTTTCAATTTACCGTCTCCAATGACAGTTCCTTCTGGAATAGCAGCTTGGGCTACAGGCGCAGTTGTAGCAGTAGCAACTTCCTCAGCTGGATTGAGTTCTTCTGGAAGAGCCTTGATGCCATCCTTAGATTCTTTGATGATATTTGCAGCGACTTTATCAACACCTGCAGTAGCGTCCATCAGGCGCTCTGTATATGCTTGGATTAACATCGGTAAGTTAAGTCCTGTGATGATGGCAAATTTACGCTCAGGGTTTTCTCCCATTACGCGGCTAGCTTGGTTAAATGGAGACCCACTCCAAAGGTCAGCCAAGACTAGAACCTCATCTTCTGCGTCAAATGCAGCCACAGCATTGTTGAACTTGGCGTATAAATCATCTGGACCTTCGTTTGGCATAAAGGTTACAACTTGAACCTTTTCTTGTTCACCAAAGATCATAGATCCTGACTGATGAATACCCGCGGCAAATTCACCGTGGCTCGCAATAATGATTCCGATACTCATTATTGTTATTCCTCCTTATAAAATGTTTGACTCTTAGTTTAAGAAAACTTTAAGACTCCTTAAGTATAAATCGTTTTCATCAAAAAATCAACTAATTATAATAAAGAGTGAAAAAAATCTCAAAGCTTTATCTTTGCAGATATTGATATATGAACTTTTTGTAAAATCGTCTATAAAATGGTAAAAAAATTTAATATAAAAAGTGGTAGTGCAGAAGTGGACCAACCAAATCTCGGTAACTTAGTTCCAGCCTCTTTTACTTCACTCAACCATTGGATGCTGAAAGAATGTGGATAGAAAAATGACGTTTTCTTTAATGGTGTTATTGAGCATTTAAAAAAGAACTTTAAGTTCGATTAGTTGCTATGCCAAAATTTTATTGCTAAAAAACGAGGTGGGGTCTACTGTCCCTACCTCGTTTTATTATTTATTATTTATCTTAATGAGTAAAGTCTAGAACCATGCGACCTTGGATGGTACCAGCAGCCATTTCATCAAAGACAGCAATGGCATCTTCGACAGGCCGTTTTTGAACAACTGGAACAACGAGACCTTCAGCACCAAATTGGAAAGCTTCTTCCAAATCTTTACGTGTACCAACAAGGGAACCGATGACCTGAATACCGTCAAGAACTGTTTTGACGATGCTAAGATCCATCATTTCAGATGGGAGACCGACAGCTATTACACGACCGCCTGCACGAACAGAGTCAACTGCTTGGTTAAAGGCAACTTTTGATACAGCTGTTACGACAGCTGAGTGAGCACCACCGTTTGTCTTTTCTTTGATAAGGCCTGGAACATCTTCGACTTCAAGACCATTAATCACGATATCAGCACCAACTTCTTTAGCTAGGGCAAGTTTATCATTGTTAATATCAACTGCGATAACGTGTGCGTTGAATACTTTTTTCGCGTATTGGACAGCCAAGTTACCAAGGCCTCCAGCACCATAGAGGACAACCCATTGGCCTGGTTCAACTTTTGCTTCTTTGATAGCCTTGTATGTAGTAACACCGGCACAAGTGATAGAAGAGGCTTGGGCTGGATCGAGACCTTCTGGAACCTTAACGGCATAATCTGCAGTTACGATACATTGTTCTGCCATACCACCATCTACTGAGTAGCCAGCATTTTTTACTGTACGGCAAAGAGTTTCGCGCCCAGTTGTACAGTATTCACACATACCACAGCCTTCAAAGAACCAAGCTACGCTGACACGGTCGCCAACTTTGAGACTTTTAACATCAGGGGCGATTTCTTTTACGATACCGATACCTTCGTGACCGAGAACGCGTCCTGGAACTTTACCAAAGTCACCATGGGCAACGTGGAGGTCAGTGTGGCAGACACCACAGTACTCAACTTCTACAAGAGCTTCCCCAGTTTCGAGTGGACGGAGAACTTTTTCTTCAATAGCAACACCAGTACCTTCTGGATTTACAACAACAGCTTTCATAGCTATCCTCCTTGATTAGTCGTTGAGGTGCAGAGGAAAAGGGGCTTGGCTTGACTCATGATTCAAGTGAAGTCGAATTTGAACTGCCCTCTTTTTGTCTATATGTGAATTATATCACTATATTTAATATAGTACAAGGGATTTGATGAAAAAACTATGTAATCGCTTAACCGGTTGATGAGACTGTGAAAATTGAACAATGATATCTGATGTATTGGCATGGATTTCATATAAAGAGGAAGTTATTGGGGCTAAAATCTAGGGAGCGAGCTTGCAAACAGACTTTCTAAGATCCTTCTCTAGGACTTTTTGGTATAATAGAGAGTAATTTGTTTTCTAGTATGAGAAGTTATAATGAGAGGTATCTATGTCCCCTTCAATTCAGTTGTTAAAAGACCGCTATTTAAAAAATATCAAAGAAAATCCAGAACTCTATATCGGTATTGAGTTGGAGTTTCCTATCGTTCATGTAAATGGACAAGCTACCGATATTGAAGTCAGCAAAGAATTGATGCACTTTTTGGTTGGTGCTCTCGGTCTGGAAGTTGAAAAGGAAGACCAGGATGGCAATCCAATTCAACTTGTAGAACCGATCAGTCAAGACCGGATTTTGTTTGAGGTTTCCTATACGACCTTGGAGTTTGCCTTTGGCAGAGTCCAGAATATCCAAGAGGTCGACCAACGCTTTCAAGCTTATATGAAGGTGATTCAGGAAAAGCTTGGGGAAAAGGATCATGCGATTCAGGGTTGGGGGATTCATCCTAACTGGAATATCAATGATAATCTGCCTGTCGCTTATCAGCGTTACCAGATGTTGATGGACTATCTGAAGATGGGCAACAATCAGGAGTCCGTTTCTTTGCATGACTTTCCAGCCTATGGTGCATTTATCTGTGGGAGTCAAGTTCAGTTAGATGTCTCGAAGTCAAACTACTTACGAGTTATCAATGCTTTCACTCAGCTTGAGGCAGCCAAAGCTTTCTTATTTGCCAATTCTGAGTTTTCGGGAGCAGACTGGGATACTTTGATTTCACGAGATATCTTTTGGGAAAAATCCATGCATGGGATTTATCCAGAAAATGTTGGTGTCAATGATAGACTCTTTAAAGATGAGGATGATTTCTTTGATTATCTAGACCGCTCTGCGATTTTTACAGCAGAACGAGATGGGGAAACCTACTATTTTTCTCCGATTCGGGCTAGAGATTATCTAGCTACTGAGGAAATTTCGGCCTATACTCTAAATGGAAAAGAAACTCTGTTTGTTCCTCAAGAGAAGGATTTTCAAACGCATCGTAGTTACCAATATCAAGACCTAACAACTCGAGGAACGGTCGAATTTCGTAGTGTTTGTACGCAACCCCTAGACCGCACTTTTACTTCGGCAGCCTTTCATCTAGGTTTGTTGGTGAATCTAGACAAGCTTGAAACATACCTAGAAACAGCACCTTTCTTTGAGAGATTTGGTTGTGACTACAAATCTTTGAGACGCCAGTTTTCTAAGAAACAGCTTTCAGATGAGGAGACAGCTGGAATTGTTCAATTCTCAAAAGACTTGCTAGCTATAGCAGAGCAAGGTCTTGAAATGAGAGGTCAGCAAGAAATGACCTATTTAGAGCCTTTGAAAGAAAAAATGACTCTATAATTTTCTTATAAAGGGAGAATTTTCTGAAAAATCATGTTATAATGAATAAGACTATAGATAAAGGATAGAGATTTATGACATTAGTTTATCAATCAACGCGTGATGCGAAAAATACCGTAACAGCCAGCCAAGCGATTTTGCAAGGTTTGGCAACAGATGGAGGTTTGTTTACTCCGGTTAGTTATCCAAAGGTAGATTTGGATTTTGACACATTAAAAGATGCTTCTTACCAAGAAGTGGCTAAGCTGGTCTTGTCAGCTTTCTTGGATGACTTTACAGCAGAGGAGTTGGACTACTGTATCACCAATGCCTATGATAGCAAGTTTGATACGCTAGCCATTGCTCCTCTTGTCAAACTTGATGGCCAATACAACTTGGAACTTTTCCACGGTTCAACCATTGCCTTCAAAGACATGGCCTTGTCTATCTTGCCATACTTTATGACAACAGCTGCCAAGAAACATGGCTTGGAAAACAAGATTGTTATCTTGACTGCAACTTCTGGAGACACTGGAAAAGCTGCCATGGCAGGATTTGCGGATGTTCCTGGAACTGAAATTATCGTCTTTTATCCAAAAGATGGTGTCAGCAAGGTACAAGAGTTGCAAATGACCACTCAAACTGGGGAAAATACTCATGTTATCGCTATTGATGGAAACTTTGACGATGCTCAAACCAACGTCAAACATATGTTCAACGATGTGGCTCTTCGTGAAAAATTAGCAGCCAACAAGTTGCAATTTTCATCAGCCAACTCTATGAATATCGGTCGTTTGGTACCACAGATTGTCTACTATGTCTATGCTTACGCTCAGCTTGTTAAGACTGGCGAGATTAAGGCTGGTGACAAGGTCAACTTCACCGTTCCGACAGGAAACTTTGGGAACATCTTGGCTGCCTTTTACGCTAAACAAATCGGTCTGCCAGTTGGGAAACTAATCTGTGCTTCAAATGACAACAATGTCTTGACAGACTTCTTTAAAACTCGTGTCTATGACAAGAAGCGCGAGTTTAAGGTGACCACTAGTCCGTCTATGGATATCTTGGTATCTTCAAACTTGGAGCGCTTGATTTTCCATCTTTTGGGTAATGATGCGGTTAAGACAGCTGAACTCATGGATGCCTTGAACACTCAAGGTCAGTATGAATTGAAAGATTTTGATGTAGAGATTCTTGTTCTTTTTGCGGCAGAGTATGCGACAGAAGCGGAAACCGCAGCAGAAATCAAGCGTGTTTACGAGTCAGATTCTTATATCGAGGATCCTCATACAGCAGTTGCTTCAGCCGTATTTAAAAAATACCAAGCAGCAACAGGCGATGTGACTAAGACGGTGATTGCTTCAACAGCTAGTCCTTACAAATTCCCAGTCGTTGCAGTAGAAGCTGTAACTGGACAATCAGGTCTTAGCGACTTTGAAGCCTTGGCTCAATTACATGAAATCTCAGGAGTAGCAGTGCCACCAGCAGTGGATGGCCTTGAAACAGCTCCAGTTCGTCACAAGACAACTGTTGCAGCATCAGAGATGCAGACTGCAGTAGAATCTTATCTAGGACTTTAAAACAGAGGAAGTAAACTCGGTTGGGAAACTAACTGAGTTTCTTTTCATCAGGAGGAAGGATTGTTTAAGAAATATAAAGACATTCTCAACATAGCTCTGCCAGCCATGGGTGAAAATTTTTTACAGATGCTTATGGGAATGGTGGATAGTTATCTGGTAGCACATCTAGGCTTAATCGCCATTTCGGGTGTGTCTGTAGCGGGTAACATTATCACCATTTACCAAGCGATTTTTATTGCTCTAGGAGCTGCGATTTCCAGTGTTATTTCCAAAAGTTTGGGGCAGAAGGACCAGTCTAGACTAGCCTACCACGTGACAGAAGCGCTCAAGATAACCTTGCTTTTGAGCTTGATTTTAGGGTTCTTGTCCATCTTTGCCGGTCAAGAGATGATTGGTCTTTTGGGGACAGAAGCGGCTGTGGCTGAGAGTGGAGGACTATACCTAGCTTTGGTCGGTGGAACAATCGTCCTCTTGGGCTTGATGACTAGTCTAGGAGCCTTGATTCGCGCCACCCATAATCCGCGTCTTCCCCTTTATGTGAGTCTTTTATCCAATGCCTTGAATATTCTCTTTTCAAGTCTAGCTATTTTTGTTCTTGATATGGGCATAGCTGGTGTAGCTTGGGGGACTATTTTGTCACGTTTGGTCGGGGTTGTGATTTTGTGGTCACAATTAAAACTTCCATATACGAAACCAAGGTTTGGACTGGATAAAGACTTGCTGACTTTGGCTTTACCTGCAGCGGGAGAGCGTCTCATGATGCGAGCTGGTGATGTGGTCATTATTGCCTTGGTTGTTTCCTTTGGGACGGAGGCAGTCGCAGGAAATGCAATCGGTGAAGTCTTGACTCAGTTTAATTATATGCCAGCCTTTGGTGTCGCTACAGCAACAGTCATGCAGGTGGCTCGAGCAGTTGGAGAAGATGATTGGGCAAGGGTAGACAACTTAAGTAAGCAAACTTTTTGGCTATCGCTCTTTCTCATGTTGCCCTTAACACTTAGTATCTATGCTCTTGGAACGCCCCTAAGTCACCTCTACACTAGTGATCCTGCGGCCATTAAAGCCAGTGTTTTGGTGACGCTGTTCTCACTACTAGGAACTCCTATGACGACGGGAACAGTCATTTATACAGCTGTCTGGCAGGGGTTGGGAAATGCACGCCTCCCCTTTTATGCGACAAGTATCGGAATGTGGTGTATCCGTATCGGAACAGGGTATCTGATGGGAATTGTTCTTGGTTGGGGCTTGCCTGGTATTTGGGCAGGAACGCTTTTGGATAATGGTTTTCGCTGGTTCTTCCTGCGCTATCGTTATAAGCAATATATCTCTTTGAAAGGATGACATATGAAAAAAATTGGATTTATCTGGGATTTAGATGGGACCTTGTTAGACTCTTATGAGGCTATCTTAGCAGGAATCGAAGAGACTTTTGCCCAGTTTGACATTCCTTATGATAAGGCTGAGGTTCGTGCCTTTATTCTAAAAACTTCCGTTCAAGATCTGTTGGAAAAGGTGGGAGAAGAAAGAAGCTTGGATGCTGATATGCTCAATCAGGTTCGTGCTCAGAGTTTGGCTGAGAAGAATGCTCAAGTTGTTCTGATGCCGGGGGCGCGTGAAATCTTAGCTTGGGCAGACCAGCAAGGAATTGAGCAGTTTGTTTATACCCATAAAGGGGACAATGCTTTTACAATTTTGGAGAATTTGGGTTTGGCCCACTATTTCACAGAAATTTTAACCAATCAAAGTGGCTTTTCTCGGAAGCCTAGTCCAGAAGCTGCGATTTATCTTCTAGATAAGTATGAACTAGATCCTCAGCAGACTTATTATATCGGCGATCGGACTTTGGATATCGAATTTGCTCAAAACAGTGGCATCCAGAGTATCAATTTTCTTGCCTCTCCTGCAACTTGTAATCAACAGATAGAGCATTTAGAAGACATTAGCTCGCTTTCCTTCTAGAATTTTCTGCAAGAAGAATGTGTCAGCCTGATGACAAGAAACTAACAAACTATTTCAAGTAATGTGATTTGTTACAACGAATGTACAGTTCTGTTAAATAGCCCCAAAAGGGCTTTTTTTCTATTTTCTTTGTGTTATGATAGACAGGTACTACATTTGAAAAGGAGTTTGATAGTATGAAGAAAAGAATTATTTTAGCATCAACAGTAGCCTTATCCCTTGCCCCTGTATTGGCAACCCAAGCAGAAGAATTAGTGTGGACAGCGCGTAGTGTTGAGCAAATTCAAAACGATGTTACTAAGAATGAGAATAAAACAAGCTATACGATTCAGTATGGTGATACCTTAAGTACCATTGCCGAAGCTTTGGGAGTGGATGTGACCGTTCTTGCTAACCTGAACAAGATCAGCAATATTGATTTGATCTTCCCTGAGACAGTCCTTACAACAACTGTCAATGAAAAAGAAGAAGTGACAGAGGTTGAAATTCAAACCCCTGATGCAGTTCAAGGAGGCGAAGGCACAACTGCAACAGCAGATTTGACAACCAACCAAGTCACTGTAGATGACCAAACTGTACAGGTTGAAGATTTAACTCAACCAGTCGCAGAAACAACTGTAGCT
Organism: Streptococcus sp. 27098_8_91; assembly: GCF_041432385.1. Lineage (NCBI taxonomy): Bacteria > Bacillati > Bacillota > Bacilli > Lactobacillales > Streptococcaceae > Streptococcus > Streptococcus sp. 27098_8_91. The sequence goes on along the minus strand of NZ_JAPVZN010000008.1, from coordinate 50,121 downwards.
GAGCCAGTCGCAGAAGCAGCTGTTACAGAAGTTGTAGCACCGGTAGAAGAGTCAGTAGTAGAAACCACTACTGAAGTTGCAACACCAGCAGAAGAATCTGCAGCAGAAACAACAACAGGAGCTGTTGCAGAAGTTTCAGCACCAGTAGAAGAGCCGGTAGCAGAAACACTTGTAGTGAAAGAAACGACTACAACAGAAGCACTAGTTACAGAAACTGTAGCAGAGACTCAATCAACACCATCAACTTATCAAGCTGAAGCAAGCCAAGGTTCATCAGCGACTTATGCAGCACCAGCAGCACCTGATTATGCAAGTATTGCAGCTTCAAAATCAGAAAATGCAGGTCTTCAGCCACAAACGGCTGCCTTTAAAGAGGAAGTAGCTAACTTGTTCGGAATCACATCATTTAGTGGTTACCGTCCAGGAGATAGTGGAGACCACGGAAAAGGACTTGCCATTGACTTTATGGTTCCAGTAAGCTCTGCTCTTGGAGACCAAATTGCAGATTATGCTATCCAAAATATGGCTAGCCGTGGCATAAGCTACATCATCTGGAAACAACGTTTCTATGCACCATTTGATAGTAAATACGGACCAGCCTACACTTGGAATCCAATGCCAGACCGTGGTAGTGTTACAGAAAACCACTATGATCACGTTCACGTATCGATGAACTAAGAATATTAAGAAGTTGGGAACTTGAGTTTCCGCTTCTTTTTTTATTTTCAAACTCTTAGATAGCGTAAATAAACTCCAGGCATAAAATAGAAAAACATAGCCTTGAGGGATTGTGACTAGGAGACTAATTTAACGGAGTAAGCAAAAGACTTGCAAAGTCAATTTATTTGTAATATACTTGATAAGTCAATGATTGATAAATCAAATATCAAAGAAAGGAGAAAATACTAAAAATGCATGATTTACTTTACCAGCTTCATTTAACAGATCAGACCATCACTCAACTTTTTGAGAAACAATTGGGAATTAGTTTGACCCGCTATCAAATCCTGCAATCTTTACTGCAACAGTCACCCTGTAACCAGATTGCCGTTCAGGAGAAGTTACAAATTGACCAGGCAGCCTTGACCCGTCATTTTAAGATACTGGAGTCAGAGGGCTATGTCAGTCGCAATCGGAATCCAATCAATCAGCGAGAAGTCTTAGTTGAATTAACCCAAGAAGCCAAGAATCAACTCTTGGTCAATCCGCCTAAACATCACTTGCGAGTGAAGGAACAGATGGAGAACATCTTATCCTCTACTGAGCAGCAAGACCTGATAGCTTTGTTGACAAAACTAGTATCAGGATTAGAAAAAATAGAATTTTAAGGAGAAAACGATGTCAATCATTACTACTATTTTAGCAACCCTTGTTGCCCTCGAACATTTTTATATCTTTTATTTGGAGAGTATCGCAACCCAATCGGACACAACCAGTCGTGTCTTTAACATGGATAAGGAAGAATTAGGAAGGCCATCAGTAACCTCTCTTTTCAAGAATCAGGGAATTTACAATGCCTTGATAGGTCTATTTCTTCTTTATGGAATCTATTTCTCGCAGAGCCTTGAAATCGTGACAATCTTTGTTTTATTTGTCATAGGAGCAGCGGCTTATGGTGCCTTAACAGCAGATAAAAAAATCATTCTAAAGCAAGGTGGGCCAGCTATTTTAGCCCTCTTGAGCATCCTTTTCTTGAAATAAAAACAACCAGCACTTTCTATTGAAGGTGCTGGTTTTAATCATTCACATTAAACTTTTCTCCGCTTGATTTCGAGTAATCTTTGATAAAAGAAGAATTGACTACTATAGATATAAGGGAAAGTAGGGATGCTCGCAATTCCGAAGCTGATCCAGATAAGGAGATACCAAGGAAGTAGCTGTAAATCAAGAACGAAGCGTTGGAACTTATAGCCTTTCATAAGGAAGCGACTGGTTTTGAGTACGCGGCTTGGCTTGGCAATTCCAATTGCAAGGGTATCACATAGGAGCAGCTCTACTTGGGAATAAGCGTAGTATTGTGGCAGATAGGCAATGGTTCCCAAAATCATCAGAAAGACGCTACCAAAGAAGTAGAGTGCAAAAGTGAGCAGAAAATGTTCGATATCTGAATTGGTGACGTCTACGGCTGGAAATTCGGGATGAAGTTCTACAAATTTACGAGCCATGGCACTGCTATAGAAGAGCAAGTAGACTCCAAAAATATTAGGGATGCTCCACAAAAAGAGATAGAAACGCTTGAGCAAGAGAGTCAGAAAGGTCTGGGTGAAGAAGCGGTTGTCAAGTAAGGACAGGCTATCTTTAAAGGAAAGCTCTATCTCGGAAATTCTATAAAGATTAATGGTTGTAAACAGAGCACCAGCTAGGATAATAGAACTTGTAAATCCGACTGCTAGAGGAAAGAGTGAAGACTGGATCAAGCTCATCAAAAAAGTAAAGAAGGATTGCTCAAGAATCCCCTCATCAAGTAGGGATAATGGACTTATAAAGCTGGATAGAATCAGGAAAATGCTTGGTAATAGAAAGACAAGCAATAGACGTGGATGTTCAGCTTGAAACTGTTTAGCTTGTTGACGAACTTCTTTTAAATTAATTTTTGGGTATTTCATTCTTTCATTATACCATAAATAGTACACAGCTTGCTAATCCTTTGAAAACAGTGGACTTCTAGCGTGTTAAGCAAAAGTGAATACGAGATTGAATACGACTTTACTTTTAGCTGGAGCGGATGAAATCCATGAACTGGTCAACGACTTCAACACGTTGATTATCATTGATATGAGTATACATATCAAGGGTGATTTGAACATTATTGTGACCGAGTCTATCCGAAATGATTTTGGCTGTAACACCAGCTTCAAACAGAAGAGAAGCATGTGTATGCCTAAATCCATGAGGAGAAATTTTTTTAAGCTTATTGTGTTTACGAAAGAATCTGCTAAGCTTCACTTTCATAGTTGCGGCTAAAAGCCATCCCCCTATGTCATTCGTAAAAATATAATTCGAATCATGTTTGTAAGGCACACCAGCCTGGAAATATTCTTTTATTTGCTGTCGTTTCCAGAGTTTCAAAACATTCAGAGTTTCATCATCTAAGGTGATAACCCTCTTACTCCTTTTGGTTTTAGGATCCTGAACAGTTTGTTTTTTGTCAATCACGACAGCCGTGCGAGAAATACTTAACCGTTTATTTTCAAAGTCAACATCTGACCACATGAGGCCGATTGCTTCTCCAGTTCTCAATCCAGAAAAAGCGAGTAAGTGAAAAAAGGTATAGTCTACTGGCTTACAATTTGCTTTGTAAACTTTAAGGAACTCGGTTAGTTCCTGTTTTGTATAGTAGTTTTCTTTGCCCTTTAAGGGTTTATTTTTAGGCTTGATAATCTTGTCTAAGGGATTTGACTTAATAATATCAAGAGAAGTGGCATACTTGAAAATACGGCTAATAACAGAGTAGTAATTAGCATAGAGGACATAACGATTACTTAACTTTATAGCAACCTTTTGACAATAAGCTACACTGATTTGCTGAATTTTCATATCTGTAAAATATGAGTCAATCATAACATTAAGTTTCTTCTTAGTGTTCTGATAAGTTGTTGGTTTTACAGTGTTCTTGTAGCTTTCAAGCCATAACTCAGCGACTTTGGCAAAAGTAGGGTTCTGGAAATCTGCATTACTTGAAAAACCATTCTCTTCAACATCTAAGAGAAGATCACGTTCGGCAGCCTTTGCCTCTTTAATGGTTTTAAAGCCACGGCGTGTTGTCCGTTTTTCTTTTCCAGTAGCTGGATCTATGCCCAGGTATGTTTGAAAGAGGTATCTAGTATCTCCTTTTTTTGTAATGTATTTTTTTATCATAAAAAGTCCTTTCTTTTCGATTGCTTGCCCGCATAGTTGAAAAGGTGTAGAACTTATGATAAACTATAGTTGTATTTTTTTATCATCCTTTCGATTGCTTGTCACATGGAAGGTTGAATCCTCACACTCAAAGTTTGGCGATGGCGAGTGTGGGGATTTTTTTATTTTTTGTTAATTACTCCTCAAGCAATCTTATAAAATCATTTTCTGTCATGATTTCAATATCTTGACCTTTTTCTAACAAGGTTTGTGCTTTTTTCATTTTACTGCTTAATCCATCTGTGCCAACAACTCTCCAATCTTGTTCTCCAACAACTAATATATTGGTGTGTTTGGTTACACCTTTTTCAGGGATACCACCAACTAACGTAGCAGCTTTGTTAGCTTCTTTTCTAGTCATTCGCTCGAGTTTTCCAGTAAAGCAAAAGTATAAACCGTAAAAGTAATGGTCTGGGTTCATTGCTGCTTTTTCTTCTTCTGTAGGAGTATAGATGAGATTATCTTTGTACTTAGCGTCTTTTTTTCTCTTAAATCCATACTGGCCAAGTAAGCCGGTTTTATTGTATCTATATTCTTTTAAAAAAGTATCAAGGTCGGAAAATGAATTAGCAGATAGTAAATATTCTAAAATCAATCCACTCGCTCGTGCATCTGATAGAGCATTGTGATGATCTAGCTCAATATTCAAATGTTTAGCTAGTCTTTTTAATTTGTAACTCAGTTGTCCAGGAAAAGCAACCTTGGCCAATCGATACGAACAAATATACTCTATATTATCAAAATCCAGTTCATATTTTTGGTATACGTCTTTAAGAGCACCCATATCAAACTGTGCAAAGTGGGCTACAACTATATCAGAACCAATAAAATCAACAATATTTTGCCGTACTTCCGGAAATGTAGGAGCATCAGCAACATCTTCAGGTTTAATACCGTGAATAGAAATGTTGAAGGTGTCAAACCTTGTTTCGGGATTGATTAAAGTGTAAAAAGTATCAACAATATTCCCATCTTTAAATTTTACTAATCCGATAGAACAAACACTCCCTCGAAAATCATTCGCAGTTTCAACATCTAAAGCAACATATGCGTAAGACATATAAGTTTCCTTTCATTCCAACAATGCTAAGTATTCCTCTTGAACCATGATCTCACTTGTCATAGTTTTCAGATTGTAGTAAGACATGAATTTTAAGTAATCAAACTCTGTAGGGACGTCAAGGCTCTTCAGCGCGTCTTTATAGAGTCTTTTGTTATTCGGATTTTTTTGATAAGTGTTGTTGAATAATTAAGGCTACGTTGGCTTTTTCTTCTTCGGTCATAGGAGGTTCATTGGGATCGTCTACCGAAAACTCGATAGCATGCCACTTATCATTGACTCTAATCCACTCTCTTCGTCTATGACATTGACAATCTAGGTTGTGTTTAATCACTTCCATGGGTCTGCTTTCACTACTCATATTATCCCTCTCTATACAAATCTACGACTTCGCCGATAATTCGGAAGTCGGTCTCTGGTGTGATTGGCATATCCTTGTACGCAGGGTTCAAGCTATGTAGGTATGCCTGTTCTTTGTCGATGACAAGCTGCTTGATATAAGCATCACCGTTGTAGTTGAACACTCCGATAACACCGTTATTTAAGTCCACGCTGGTTTGGATAAAGACAAGGTCGCCGTCGTGATAGTCAGGCTCCATGGAGTCCCCTTTGATTGGAATGACGAAGTCGGCATCAACATCTACTGGCAACTCTATCCGTTCCACTCGTACATCGTTCAAATACTGGCCTGTACCTGCAGAAGCTGGGTGGTCGTAGTAGTCGTAACTATAGAGCTGAATGACTTCCGATACTTCGTTTATCTTCGTTTCTTCTTCGTTTTTCTGCTCTTTCAGTTGCCTCTCTGCGTAGTTCAAGACTTTGGCTTGCCTTGGAGGTTTTAGTTCGTCGTAGATGGTTTGGATTTGGGGAGTGCTATCAACCGATGAAGGTTTCGATAAATCAAACAAATATTGAGGCGATACACCCAAAGCCTGAGCATATATTCTTATATCTCCTTCATCTAATTGTCTATTCCCGTTCTCATGGTTAGAAATTGTATTTTGTTTAAAACCTGTCAGTTCGGCAAGTTTTTTTTGAGTTAACTTTTTGGATTTTCTCACCTCTTTAATTGAGTTTCCTAGTATATTCATATCAATTAACTCCTTTCTTTTTTATTATATACCAATGTGATAAAAAAATAAATAAAAAAATCTCAAAAAGCGATAAAAAGTTATTGACATATATCTCAAAATGAGATATAATTAAATCGAGCTTAAGGAAATAACAAAAAACAAACCGAGGGGAAATATCATGAACACATTAAACGAGAAAGCAATCAACATCTTCAAAGCAGTGGTTGCAGAAACCTTACTTCAAAACACATACGAGGAACTTTTCCTCTATGGTCAACTTGAATCATTCTGGAACAACTGCCGTCAATTCGCTTTCGGTTGGACAGAGTTGGCAGAAGATATCGAACGCCAAGAGCGTTACCTTCTTGATGCTGGTTTCACTCAAGATGAAATTGATGAGATTCGCTTCGATGCATCATTCGTAGGAATGATGGACAAAATGAATGTAGCCTGATCGGTAGCACCAGGGTTCGACTCCCTGGCAGGCTGTTGCTCATAGAGCAAAAAAAGAGAAAGGAGGAAGAGAGGTGGAAAGTGTTGAAATTGTTGAATTGATAAAAATTACATTTAAACGAGGGAAAGGAACAGAAGATGACCCGGTTAGAGTTGTAACTCAGTACTGGGACAAAGAAAATGTATTAATCTTTGAGAAAGATTAATTGTCTCTTCTTTCAATAGAATTTCGGTAGGATTCCGGTAATAGGTTATATGTGTCTAGAATTTTTTTAGGTTGGGTGATTCGATTATCTACAATCAAGTTGATAAAACTTAACAATGATAAAGCTAACTCTTTGTTATCTTTTATATCTATTTGGCCTGGATGTACGGCGTTATTCCCTATTACTCTAACACTGTCTAACATTTGTTGGATTTCTATTGGCATTCCTTTAGAGACAAGACTTCCAATTTGGGTATTTAAATCTTTACCTTGTGCGTTTAAATGAGCAACAAGCTTTTCAATAGCTAGGCGAGATAGAGCTGCAGAAGCTCTGGGTGATATATTTAGAACTTCGCCAGCTTCAATATAGATTTCTTTCACATCATCAGGCATATCACTATTAGGTTCAGGTATTCCTTCGGCAACATTTGGGAAAATTAATGTCAAGGTTGCACCGCTTGTGTATAATACGAGCCCGGAGCTACTTATTCGGATTTCATTTGTTATCCAAATAGAAAATTGATTACAAGCCTGACATTGTGCAATTATAATAAATTTGATAGATTCGTTGTAATCTCCATTGATATCAATAGGATTATAAGTCCATAAATGGGAAGAGAAACCTGAACATACAGGGCATTGAAAGGCTTTTGAATTGCCTGCGAAGCCACCGCCTAGGCTTAATTTAGAAAGGTCAAATGACATATTATTTCTCCAATCGTTTTATTTTGATTATACCACATTTGAAAGGGGGGTGAGGAAATGAGACCAAGACGGTATCCATATAGCGGGAAAATAAAAGCCTCAACTACAGAAATAGTCAAGGCTTGGGAAGATGCTTACTCAGTCTTTAATGCTAAAATTCAAAAAAAGCAAGAACGAGCTGAGCAGAAATTAGATGATGCTAGTTTGAGAATTCATCGACTTGTGACTCTAACTCAGCAACACGCTTCATCAAATCATCGATCTTTCGGTTTGTAAATGTGTTTTCAAGATCTTTTGCTTGTGCTTGAAGCAAAGTCTCTATAATTCCTAAAACGATATTTACATCACCAGAAATCATAGTATTTAAAGTAGCGTAAGTAGAATTTTTAAAAGCATCAAATTCTTTACTCATGACTTAACCTCCCTTCTAGCTTTATTATAGCAGAATTGCGAGGAACAAATAGAAAAATAAGGAGGTAGGAACGTGCAAAAACTTACAAAAAAACAAAGATTGAGAAAACAAGAATTAAAGCCTAAAACTAAGCTGCGAAAAGAGCGAAAAAAACACGAACTCACAACAGTTTTTATGGCTGATTTAATCGGCTTGAAAGACCGAAGACAATACGAACAAAAAGAAAGTGGTAAAGCGCCATTCCACGATTATGAAATATCGATTATATCCAATTATTTTCACAAGACAGAAAGTGAATTATTTTTTTAAAACAAAATATCTCGAATCGAGATATAAAGAACAGTCCTCAACGAGATATTGAGGACCGTAACATATATTGCTGAGAAGAAAGAAAGGAGAGAAGGATGATGAGCGGCCTATCAAAAAATTTACTACCAATTCAAAATTTAGAAATTAAGATAGATAGCGACTCTAGTATTCCACGAGTTATTTGGAACGGGATTTATTTTCAAGCAGAAGATATTGGTCTTCAAGGTATCAAGATAATTTGGGAAACAAAGAAAGATGAAGTGCCAGAGACACTTATTCAGGTTGATTATATAAATAACCGTGAAGCGCCTCATGTAGTATCTGTCAAACAGTCGTTTAAAAATACTTTACTTAAATAGCTCTGGCGAGTTTTATTTACATTATACCAATTTAGAAAGGAATATTATGAACAACGTAGCGCAAAAAGTAACACGGATTGACAAAGATGCCTGGGATATCGCTACGGAGCTTGCGAACGAATACGGAGTATCTATTTGTCACATCATCAGCGAGAGCGTCCGCTACTGTGCAGAGAATGCCGAATTTAAGGAGATGGACGTTGTCGTTAAACGACTGGTAGTCGGCAGTAAGGTGTTAGAGTAGGAGGTTTGAGATGGACGTAAAGAAACAAAATAATGATGTCATCAAAGAAATCATTGAGAAACATTTTGAAAATATGGTTGACGATGTTTTGGCACATACAGAAACCTATTATGAAGCTTTAGGAGCCATTGCTTCCATCAAGGGATTGAATATTCCACACATGATTCACCTAGCTGATTGTTTGGGGAAAGCTATCAAAAAACGTGCTATGCAACAAAAAACACCTAATCACAAAAATTAGATGCTGAAGGAGGGGAATATGAACGAAATTTTTAATTTTCACGGGCAGGAAGTCCGTACTTTGACAATTGATGACGAGCCTTGGTTCGTTGGGAAAGATGTTGCGGACATCCTAGGATATAGTAAGGCTAGAAATGCGATCGCTCTTCACGTTGATGAAGAGGATGCCCTAAAACAGGGCATCCCTACTAGTGGTGGAACACAAGATATGTTGATTATCAATGAATCCGGCCTCTACTCTCTCATTCTTTCAAGTAAGCTTCCACAAGCGAAAGAATTTAAACGCTGGGTGACTTCAGAGGTCTTGCCAGCTATTCGCAAGCAGGGCGGATTTATCCGTGAGGACTTGGACGAGGATGCCTTTATCGCTCTGTTTACTGGTCAGAAGAAATTGCGTGAGCAACAGGCGACTATGCTGGAAGATATCGACTACCTCAAGAGTGAGCAACCGATTCATCCGAGCTATGCTCAGTCGCTCCTGAAGAAGCGTAAGGCTAGGGTTGTGGCATGCCTAGGTGGTATCGATAGTCCAGCTTATGCTGATAAGATTTTTGCTCAGTCGGTATTTAGACAAGCTGAGATTGATTTCAAGGATCATTTCAATATCAGTCGTTATGACTTGCTACCGAAAAAGTTTGCAGATGCAGCCTTGGCCTACTGGATGACGTGGGAGCCAAGCACCAATACCAAGATGAAAATCATGGAATTGAACGCTTATGCATTGTAGAGCAAAAAAGCACCTGACGGGAACCAGGCGCATACTTAAATAATTAAAACCATTATATCACAAAAATGCTTGCCCGCATAGTTGAGAGGATGTAGAAAATGGAAGGAATAACGTTACAATTACGATTGGACGGCGAAAGTGCTGAATTGTTCACGAATCAATTATTGGCCTTTGCTGAAAAGCAGGTCAAGGAGCAGTTAGAGAATGATCGCATGCCAATCAATCAACAGGCTTTGATGAAGAAGTTCGGCTTTACTCATGGCTATATTAAGAAGTTAGAACGTAAAGGATTAAGATTTCGTAAGCAGGGGAAAGATATTATGTATGATGTCAATGATGTTTATGAGATTTTAGAGTTAGAAAAACAAGTACGGAAATTGAGAGCATAAGGAGAAAAAATGACAGAACCAACTTTAACAAGCCAATTGCTTGGCTTGGCGGCTATCTTTATCGGGATCTTTATCCTGATGCTACTGACTGCTAAAAATGAAAAATCGGATGAACAAAATGTAGTAGTCATCATTGAAAAAAAAGAAGATTTCGGAGAAGTTGCCCGAAGAAACTTGAAAAATAGCGACAGGAGATTCACCTATGACACTCAGCCGCCTGTAGGACTCGCTTCATCAATTGAGGACGTACCACAAGTTTTTAGAGCATGCATCGAAGATTATGACAGACTGGCTCGTGATTATCATGAAGAAGCAAGTAACAATGATTTTCTAAGAAAGCAAAATGCGAATCTCTTAGAAGAAAATGGTCGTTTGCTTTATCAGGAAATGACTTTGGATTTTCGGAGAAATAATCGGAAATGGGGAGCTAGGGCATAAAAATCACCAAAAATAAAAAGGAGGGTAGCAATGTCTGAAATCAAATGGATTAAGATTACGACGGACATTTTTGATGATGAAAAAATACGTCTTATCGATGCACTACCAGATCATGATGCAATTTTGGTTATATGGTTTAAAATCCTAGCTCTCGCTGGCAAACATAATCGCAACGGGCTTTTGATGATGTCGGATAAAGTTCATTACACTGATGAAATGCTCGCTACTATTTTCCAAAGACCTCTAAATAGTGTAAGAATGGCCTTGGGAGTCTTTGAACAATTTGGGATGATTGAGATTATTGACGGTGTAATTACTTTGCCAAATTGGGAAAAACATCAAAATATTGATGGCATGGAAAGAATCAAGGAACAAACACGGAATCGTGTAGCAAGACACCGTGAGAAACAGAAAAGTCTTGCTCTTGGTAACGTTACATGTAACGTTACAGTAACGGACGGTAACGCACTAGAAGAAGAAGGAGATAAGACTAAGATTAAGAATAGATTAGATAAAGATAAGAATATAACTACTACTAGTAGTAATGAAAATATCCTTGAATTATTCCAATCTGAGTTTCGTAGATTACTATCAGGTTTTGAGATTGAGGAAATCAATCATCTGTTAAAGGAAAATGATGATGAGCTAGTTAAAGAAGCATTGAAAACAGCTATTAATTTAGGTAAGCCTAACATCAAATATATTGGTGGCATTCTAAGAAATTGGCAGCTGAACCAGGTTACGACAGTTGAACAAGTTCGACAATCGGAAAAGCAACACAAGGAGAAAAAATCAGGACAGGAGGTAAAAGACGAATGGGGATTTTAGAAGCTATCAAGCAATTTGAAGATGAATTTTATCCGATAAGCGAAGAAAAGAAGTCACTGCTTGTAAAACAACCTCTTTCTACCGTTACTGCTTGCTTGTCAGATATGGCTAGCTGGAAAGCTTGTGGGGGTAAGGTATCATGGTAACTGATGCACTCGAGGAGATGGCCTTATCTTACCATAGAAATACTGAACAACAGGCTGAAATTTGCGAAAAGCATGGGATTCCCTTGATCAAAATCCTCCGGACAAATGATGTCCTTTGTCGCTTATGTGAATCGGAACGGATCCATGCAGAGAATCAAATAAAGGTCAATGAGTTGGCTGATGCTGAACATGAACGAGAGCGGAGGTTTTATCTTGAGAAATTCTCTCTCTATGATGATGTGCTGAAAAATGCTACTCTTGACAACTTCGACACACCTACTGAAAAAGAAGCGGAAAAGCTAGCTTTTGCAAAGAGGATTTGCCGAGAGTGGTCTGAGGGGGCTAGAAATAATGTTGTTTTTCAAGGAGAAGCTGGAACGGGTAAAAGCCATCTTGCCTTTGCGATGATGAAAAAGTTATCCGATGCAACAAAGGAAATTGCTATTTTTATCAATGTCACTGACTTGCTGATGAAAATCAAGGCGGACTTTAGTCAAGAAGAGTTCCTGGTCAATAAAATTGCTAGTGCAAAGTTTTTGGTCTTGGATGATCTCGGCATGGAGAAGGACAGTGAGTGGTCTTTCAGTATTCTGTACAACATTCTTAATAAAAGAGCCAATACTGTTATCACGACTAATTTGACTGCACAAGAAATTCAGAAACGATATGGTCGGCCGTTTATGAGTCGATTGATGAAGGGTGTAGACAATAATCATCTGATGGTATTTAATGACTTGAAAAATAAAAGGAAAGAGTACTTTTAGAAAGGTGGTGCATCTTGTTATTGAATCTATATTTCGTCTACAACAGGCACTGCAAGTTTTTTCTTGGAAGTTTTAACAATGTGGATGAACTTATCGAACGGATGAAAGACCATCAATGGTCTTTCTCAGGTATTACCAGACCAAAATTCAAGAAACACATCGGAAAAGACAATGTGAGGTTTGATTATGGTGCGGTAGATTGCTACTACTTAGCGACAAAATCAACGTGCCGCGAACCACGTTAAAAGCGAGCTAGAAATGTGTCAGTAAAGGTCATGTGACCTCGGACGAGCGGCTGCCCGTATTTAGCCAAACTCACAAAGGCAGTCGCATTTTTTGGAAAATGATATGAATGACATTAAAGAAAAAGCTCTGGCTAAGTTGCTGGATGAATTAAATCAACCACATGATACCGCCCTTGACCGTGTTCATAACTGGATATGCGATCAGGAGGATGAGGAATTATTTAAAGGAATCTTAAAAGAGCGATACTCTCTGAAGTGTGCTTTAAGCCATGCTAAAGAAAAAGCTCGTAAATTTGCTGAAAACGGAGTCGCTTGCATCGATGATGCTACTGTCTTCAGATGGGTTAGAGAGTACTTTATCTCAAATTCACAAGTATCTAACATCAAGCAGGTGCCTGTTGAGCCCGTCAAGAAGAAAAAGGAAGACAAATCTCAGGCTTCTCCTGAAGAAAAGGTTGATGTCGCCAAAATTAGGAAAGGCGCTGGTCCAGATGATGATATCATCATGAAACCTAAAATTAAAAAAGAGAAAGGAGTAGTCGAAAAGCAAATGAGCATTTTCGATTTCTTGGATGAATGAAACATGAACAATGCAAGCGAGAAGCCGATAGACGATTGAAACCACCTGCAAACTTCTGGAGCTGGTGCTATTCGCAAATTACAACGTACAAATGGACCAATAAGGACAAGACTATAATCGCTTCAGATTTAAACCTTGGCCATTGTATCGAGAAACGACTGACAAAGTCGTCACGGCTCACTTTTTATGACAAGGCTTATTTTTTCTCTATCATTCTCAGCACTTCGAAACGTATCGAGATTCAATCTTATGTATTTTGGTCGAAGTTGGTTGAAGGGAAACAGTTTATCGATTGGCAACTTACTAATCTAGAGCGATTCGAAAATGACAAACACACAAAGATTGGCCAAGGTTACAACGGACAATTTTATCCGTGTCTATTCGCTAATTCATTTAGTAGCGGTTTTTACACAGGAAATATTTTTTATCCAAACAATTGGGAAAAGAGACTTCAAAAAGTATCCGAACTCAAGTATTTGAAGTTTAGGAATATCCGATACTGGGAAATTGAACGGTTTTACAAATATAAGTTTGAAATTGAATTTGCTCAGAAAATTCATGCTTATAAACTGGCCAATGAAATTATGTACCCAGGTTATACTGGATTCACCAAAAATGTAGATATGCGAACCTTAAACCGCAGATGGCTTCAGAAGAATAAACAATTTTTCAAGAATTCAGATCGTAGTTTTAATGAATTTGAGTTGAGCCGTCGATTAAAAGAACGGAACGGCCAGCTGATACCTGGCATTGAGTCTTATCTGACTTACCACGATATCAAGCATATACCGAAAGGTATCGGGATCAATAAGTTTCAGAATTGGGTTATCAAGAATCATATTGACTTCAATGAATATCTTGACTATCTCAAGATGCTACGAGAAATGGGCATTGAGCCTGAAGGTGATGCTATGCTTGTGCCAAAGGATTTCACGTCCATGCATAATCACACGGTTGGATTATACAATCAATTCGTCGAAGAAAAACAAAAACTGGAAGATAAGAAGAAACGCAAGCAACTTGAAGCTGAGTTTAAACTTAGAGAAGGAATGGATAAGACAATCAATGGATACGCATTCCATGTCCCTAGAAAAGTGGCTGAGCTGATCTATGAGGGCAAGAAGCTACATCACTGCGTAAGCTCATACACAGACAAGCATTTTAAAGGTAATACCTTAATAGTGTTTGTCCGCCTGTCAAATCAACCTAAAAAACCTCTTTACACACTCGAAGTAAGGCAGGGGAAGATAGCCCAATTTCGTGGCAAGTATAACCAAGATGTGCCAGCTGAAGTCTGGGACATAGCCAATGAATGGATGAAGCAAACGAAATTAGTACCAAAGTCATCATAAAGGAAAAAGGAGTAGGAAGATGATGGAAGATTTAAAGAAAAAAGTTAATGGAGTATACGGCTGGTCGGTAGAAGATGGGAAACCTAAACCTCCCAAGCAAGATTTACCACAAGCGGTAAGAGACAGAGCAGACTATTTCTGGGAAATGACAGAAGATGGCATGACGTTTATGGGAGCGATGGAATGTATCTTTTCTGATGAAAAACCTAAAGACTATGATTTGGGAGCTACTAAGAGGTGGTTGCCAAAATCTAAGGAGTTTGATGATTGGGTTGGCTATTCGCCAGGAATGTCTCAGGTAGTTATTGCAGTTTATTTGATTTATGGAGGAAACCAAAATGAATAAGCAGGAATTGATTAATGTCCCACGGATTTTGTTCCCTATCGGAACAGAGATTTTAATAAAAGGGAAGATAGTTGGTTTAAAGGTGCTTGCTGACAGGTTTGTTGAGAATATTGTTAAACTCGATTACGGCGAACAAATTATTGCTCCAAACGATGCGATTTATGTCAAGGACGAACCGCAACCAGTCAAAGTTCCGCAGTTTGTGGCGGAAATTATCGAGTATTACAAGGGAAAGAACGCTACGTTATATGATGCGCTTAGAGAAAAAAACTTCAACAAACAATACAATGAGTGGTTGATGAATGAACAGGATGCTTACAACAAAGTTGCTCGAGCATGGCTTGATGGCTACGAGGTCGAGGAAGAAAAGCGGTATCTTGTGAAGATAAAAGCAGTAGATCAGTATCTTGTGAGAGTGAAAGACGAGGATTTCTTGGGATTTTTACAAAGTAGATTAAGGTCTAACTTCACCCGCAAAGAACTCGAAGAAGCTGGGTTCGGCTGGGTATTTGATTGTGAGGGGATTGAGATTAAGGAGGTGTAGTGATGGAACGACCTGAACGATACCCATCTAAACACTTCATTCCTGAACTGATTGAAGATGAAGATATTATCTTTAATAAAGACAGTGAATATCACAAGCAGAAGAAAAAAGAAAAGAAGAATCCTATTTTTAAAAGAAATAAGCCCAAAAATAGATGGGCGCTTTAAGGAGGCGACAGAATGAAACGTTTTATCGCAATCTGGATTCTGCTGTCTGCTGGATTGAACATCTGGCAGATGGATAAAATCCGGAATTTAGAAGAGAAGAAGCCGATGGTTATCTACAAGGCTGATAATCAAGGCGCTGAGATATTCGGAAAGGTCCTTGAAAAAGGACGACATGGCAAGTTGTATACAGTGACTATCAGGGATTATGGCATTTTCGTAGTTACGAAAGAGCAGTATGAGAAAGTAAGAGTAGGGGATGTGGTTAAATTATGAACACACTAGAAAATGTCAAGCAATGGTTTATTGACCGTGACTTAGAAAACGGTGGACGGTTAGACAAGCAGTCACTTAAACTAAGCGAAGAGTTTGGAGAACTATGCGCTGGGTATCTCAAGAAGAATGAGAAAGTAACCAAAGACAGCATCGGTGATTGTGCAGTCGTGGTTGTCGGGCTGGCCTTGTTGATTAAAGAAGATTTGCATGATATCTTCAAAGAATCAGACAAAATCAGAAAGAAGGATGTGCTTGCCTGCTTTAACTTGCTAAATGCGAACATCAGTGAATTTCAGTTATCGCAGAATTTAGCAAGTAAAGAAATGTGCAGACATAATCTAGTACGCTCAATTGGTTATCTAAAATCAATCAGCAATGCACTTGGATATGATTTTGATGAATGTTTTGAACTGGCTTACAACGAAATCAAAAACCGTAAAGGTCGCTGGATTGATGGTTCGTTCGTGAAAGAGGAGGACTTGGGATGATACCGAAGTACAGAGTGTGGATGAAGTCGTTGAAATGGATGTGCGATGTAACTAATATTTCATTCGACAGCAAGTTCGTAGATATATGTCAGAAGGGAGATACTGAAAGATATACAGAAATGTCAGTTGAGTTTGATGAAATCGAGCTCATGCAATCGACAGGACTCTTTGATAAAAATAACAAAGAGATTTTCGAGGGTGATATCCTTGGTACAAAAGATGGATTGTTGAATGGTGTAGTTGAGTACAGATCTGATTTAGGAATGTGGACGAATAGTTTGATTAGATACAATAATTTCGAACGATTATGTACTGTGGCTAATTCAAGAGAAATCATCGGCAACATCTATGAAAACCCAGAACTTTTGGAGGAAAACAATGAACCCAGAACAAATTGACAACGTGAACAAACCAAGCCATTACCAAGGTCGGTACGGTATGGAATCCATCGATGCTTTAAGAAATTTCATGACACCTGAACAACTGAAAGGTTTCTACTTAGGGAATAGCTTGAAGTATTTACTACGTCATCAAAAGAAGAACGGTCTTGAAGATTTGAAGAAAGCACGCAAAAATCTGGATTGGTTGATCGAGGAGATAGAACATGAGAATTAAGACATCAAACGGATCTATCATCAATGTTGACAAGATAAAGCGTAGCATCACTATTGATGGTGTTGAATATGGTTCAGATTGTCGTGCACTGGTTTCTAAGCATAGAAATGGGACAGGGACGATTACATTAGTATTTGAAGGAAAAATGATTTAAAAAAGGAGTAAAAACAATGTTTACACAATACGATCACGAAACAGGGGAAACTAAACTTACGAAACTTGCAAAAGGTGGTATCGTCACGGTTGTTGCTATTGCTTCGTTAGGAATTTTTAGGGGACTTGCTGTGAAGCGCATCCCAGCTAATACGGTTGGAGTAAAGGTCAGTGCAATTGGAGGTGTTCAAGAAAATACCCTACAAACAGGCTATCATCTTAAAATTCCTTTCATTGATACCGTCTATACTCTTTCGACTTCAGTTCAGACGAAGACGATGGAAAAAATCACAACTCAGACCAAAGATGGTCAATGGTTGAACACTAACATCGATGTGAAATATCGCGTTAATAAAGAAAAGGCTATGACGATATTTTCAAACTATACGAAGTTGGAGAATGTTAATGAGAGTGTCATTGCGCCAGCAGTACAGAGAGCTATCGAGTCGGTTACTGGGAATTATGACATCTACGACATTCTTGGGAATAAGCGCACAGAAGTCTATGAAGAGATTGACAAGGCGCTAAAAGAGAAATTTGAATCTTATGATCTTGAATTTGTTTCATTCACAATAACTGACCAAGATGCAGGAGATGAGATTGAAGCAGCAATCAAATCTGAATCTGTCAAACAGAAGGAAATCGACACAGCTAAACAGGAACAGGAGAAAGCTAAGGTCGAAGCTGACATCAAGAAAGTTCAAGCTCAAGCCGAAGCGGATGCTGGTATCATCAAAGCAGAAGGTGAAGCCAAAGCTAACAAAGCTAAGTCGGACTCAATCACAGACAACCTTATCCGTATGAAAGAAGCAGAAGCCAGAGAGAAGCATGGTTGGGTCACTGTTAATGGAGCCGGTGGCGTGATTACAAATCATGAGTAAAAATTATCAATCGGGTAATAATTAAAATAGGTCGGAGGTAAGGTTTGGCAATAGACATCAAAAAAAGATTGAAGGCTCTGCCTTATATTGATATCAAAGTGAAGTCAAAGCACCAGGAAATAATCAGTTTGAAATCAGGTATTTTACGA
This sequence comes from Streptococcus sp. 27098_8_91, assembly GCF_041432385.1. Lineage (NCBI taxonomy): Bacteria > Bacillati > Bacillota > Bacilli > Lactobacillales > Streptococcaceae > Streptococcus > Streptococcus sp. 27098_8_91. The sequence continues at coordinate 32,079 of NZ_JAPVZN010000008.1, read as the reverse complement.
GGGCAACAGTTCGACAGCATGCCAAAGTCAAAAAACAACAAGAATCAAACTGAAGAATTGAATGTGTTGATCATTGACAAGTCAGATCAGCTGTATGAAGAAATCAAACAAATGTACCACGAACGTGATGAACTCGTTCAAGCTATTGAGTCACTCGATGATCCAGTGGAAAACATCGTGATGCGATTACTGTATATCGATGGCCTTTCTTGGAAAGAGGTCCAAATCAAATTAAATTGTAGCCCTGCAACCATCCAGCGAGCAAAACATAAAGCGTTACTAAAATTATCTAAAATGTATGATAAGAATGATAGCAAATGATAATTTTAATGTGGTAAATTAGTATCATGAAGAATAGCAGAGAGGAAACCTCTGCTTTTTTTGTGCATTAAAAAAGGAGGTGAGGATATGTGGTAGTTGTTGAACCAATCAGAAATAGAGATGATGTTCAGCTTATGATTGAATGGCTGACGTTGCATAGTGCAGTCAAAGAGTCAGATAGACAACGTAACCTCATGCTCTTCCTTTCTGGTGTTAATTTGGGATTTCGTATTGGTGATATCGTCAAACTAAAAGTAAAGCACGTTAAAGGTTGGCACGTCCAGATCGTCGATGAAAAGACAGACAAGCCAACCAAACGAAAGATGCCAAAGAAATTCAAGAATGCCATGAGGCAGTATATCAAAGACAAGAAAGATGAAGACTTCCTCTTTCCTAGTCGAAACGGAAAGCATCAGCACATAAAACCTAACACAGCTTACAAGATTATTAAAAGAGCTGCTGAAGAGGTTGGTCTGGAAAATATAGCGACTCACTCGATGAGAAAGACTTTTGGCTTATTCATGTACGAACAAACCAAGGATGTCGCTCTGATAATGGACCTACTGAACCATTCAAGCCAAAGCATTTCACTACGATATATTGGCAAAAACCAAGATTCACAAGACCGAGCCATGACAAAGTTTCAGGGCTTTTAATTTTTTTATTTTAATATCAATTCATTGTTTTGAGGTTATGATGATTTCATTTTATGTATGCAGGATAAACGCTTGATAAGTCTGAGTTAAAACTCATATAGCGAATTCATTAGAATATGTAAAACAAGGAATTGAGAGAGTGAAAACAAAGGAGATTGCACAGTTATGAAAGGTATTATTAAAAGACTTTTTAATAAAAGAACCACTAAACAAAAACCATTAGGAAAAATTGTAGTTGGAGTCGAAATTGAAAATTGCTCAGAATTAAAAGAGTTAATTCAAGAATGTTGTGAAGCAATCGAACACTTGAACAATTGTATTGAGAAGCTAAATACATTCGAGCTCAAAGTATCAACATCAATAATCAAATGATTGAAGTTTCAACTCGAGAAGAACGCAACCAATTTTACAATTCCAGTGAATGGAGAGCGCTGCGTAAGTTAGTACTTGAACGTGATCACAATGAATGTGTTTGGTGCAAAGACGAAGGCAAAGTCACTAGAAAGAACCTAGAGGTTGACCACATCAAGGAACTAGAGTTCTATCCAGAGTTTGCGCTTGATATCGATAATCTACGAACACTGTGCAAAGCATGTCATAATAAGAGGCATGATCGTTTTGATAAGAATGACAGAAATTTCCGAAAAGATGAATGGTGGGGTTAGGTGAACGAACCTTAAATACCCCCCGGTCAAAAAAATCGGAAATTTTCAAAGACGTCGGTAAGCGGTCTGCACTCGACTGTCCAAATTTTTAACAAAAAACTAAAGGGGGTGGGGGGTAATGGAAGAATACTCAGAAAAAAATATAAAAGAATTAGAAAATCAGCTACTTTCTAAAATCGGCTATTTTAGTCCTAGAAAAAAGGATGCGATCCAGTACGAAAAAGTGAATCGTTATCTTTATCTTGTCAGATTGTTTTATAATATGACAGCTCGCCTGAATGAAGAGGATCTAATTGACATTGTTCGCAACGGTCAGCAAATGTTCACAAAATCGCATCCTCTCGTCGGGGAAATCAACAAAATAAACAGCGAGCTTTTGAAAATTGAGCGGTCGTTTGATTTTGAGGTGGAAAATTCTCCTGTTGAGAAACCTACGTCTGGAAGTGATCTGTTATGATTTCTCATCCGTTGGTTGATGACTACATCAAAATGGCCGAGAGTGGAGAAATTGTCGTCAACAAGGAAAGAAAGTTGCTGTTTAAAATTATCAAGGAGAAAATCTATCCTCGTGATGATTTATATTTTGATAATGACTTAATTGACAAGTTCATTCGTTTTGCGGAAAAGAACTTTTTCCCTCTAGCGAAATACCAGCTTTTCTTGACCCCGTTCATTTTTCTTTTTAGGAAAGAGGACGGGGAGCCACACTTCGACGAGTATCTATACACACTCGCTCGTGGGGGTGGTAAGAATGGTTTTATGTCTGCCAGGTCCTCGTTCTTTATCAGTCCTATCTACCCTATCAGAGATTATGACGTGACCATCACTGCCAACTCTGAGAAACAGGGCAAGGTTTCGTTTGAGGAGGTCTATGAGACTATCCAAAGGCGAGGTCTTGAGGACCATTTCTATCTAACTAAAATGTCTATTACAGGTCGAGCGAACAACTCGGTCTTTTCTTTTCGGACGAATAATCCGAAAACGATGGACTCGGCTCGTGATGGTTGTCTTGAATTTGATGAGATTCACCAGTTTGAAGATGATAAGGCCGTGAAGGTTCAACGGTCTGGTCTTGGTAAGATTGCTCATGCTCGGACTTTCTACAACGGGACGAATGGATATGTGCGTGAGGGGTTCTATGACAAGCTGATAGAGAAATCTATGCAAATCTTGAATGGAGAGGTTGATGATTTCAGGCTATTCCCTTTCATCTGCAAGCTAGACAGTGCGGATGAGGTGGACGACATGAAGAACTGGTCAAAAGCAAATCCGATGTTGGATGAAAGCACGCCTTACGCTAAAAGGTTGCTTGCAAGAACTAAGGCTGACTATGATGACCTTGAGCTGGAGCCGTCTGGCCGTCAGGAGTTTATGACTAAGCGGATGAATCTTCCTGAAGCGGACCTTGAGAAAGATGTCACCTCTCGAGAAAAGCTAGTTGCTTGTTTGCGTTCTCCTGGTATCAACTTGAAAGGTCGGTCATGTGTTGCTGGGTTTGACTATGCGAGCATCCGAGACTTTGCGAGTGTTGGTTTGCTCTTTAAGAATGGCGATGAGTTCATCTGGAAGCAACATTCATTTGCACGGAAATCATTTTTGAAAGTTTTCAAGCTAAAAGCGCCTATTGACGAATGGGCAGAAAAAGGCTTGTTTACAATCGTTGATGGTCCGAGTATTGATCCTCGGCTTTTGATTGCTAAGCTGGAAGAATGGAGAAATATTTATCAGATTGAGCTTGTATGTGCTGATGGTTTCAGAATGGACTTGTTGAAGCCATTGCTAGAAGAGGCTGGGTTTGAATATGAGTTCTTGAGAAATCCTGGGGCGATTCAATCCAAGGTTGCGCCAATCATCGAAGATGGATTTGCAAATGAGCGTTTTGTCTTTGAGGGGGACAACTCTATGATTTGGTATACAGATAATACCTACGTCAAAGAGGACAAAGATGGCAATAAGCGTTTCTTGAAGAAAGAACCTGTTAGAAGAAAGACGGATGGGTTCCATGCTTTGATAGCTGCTCTCTACAAGCGGGAGCTGGTTCAAGAGTCGAATGTTGGGGAGTTCCTTGACATGCTCGATAGCTGGGATTTTTAATTTAAGCATAAATTTTGGGTGGGTGGTCGGCAGAAATTAAAAGAAAGGAGGAAGTGCATTGGGGTTACTGAATTTATTTAAGCGTGAAGTGCCAGAGGTTGGTTTTGAGTTCGAGGATCTTGAGCGGATGTTTGGGAATCTGCAACTTAAAAGCTTAGCGATTGATAAGTCAGCTGAGTTCATCGCTCGGATTTTTGCTAAGTCAGTATTTAAGTATCAAGAAAATGGTAAGGCTAAGTCTTCTGATTGGGACTACTTGCTGAATGTAAGACCAAACAAGAATGAATCTGCGTCAGACTTTTGGCAAAAGGTCGTCTATCGGTTGATTACTAAGAATGAGGTCCTAATCTTTCTTACAACTGATGACCAGTTGCTTGTTGCTGACTCTTACACACGGACTAAATATGCTGTTTATGATGATGTGTTTGAGTTTGTAACTTGTAGAGGATATACCTTTGAGAAGCGTTTTCGGATGAGTGAAGTCATTTTCTTACAGTACAACAATAACCGACTGCAAGATTATATTTCTGACTTATTTGCTGATTACGAGAAGTTGCACACTCGTTTGGTCGAGGCCTTGGCTAGGAATAATCAAATCAGAGGAACTCTGAAAACCAAAAATAATGGGAGTTTTGATCAGCAGATGCGTGATAAACTCCAATCATATGCTGATGGTCTTTTTAAATCATTCAGCACCAAGACGATTGCCATTGTTCCAGCTCAAGATGGAATGGAATATTCCGAGCATACGAATACAACAGGGACTTCAAATATTTCTGTTGATGAGTTAAAGAAACTTCGTCGGCAATTTGATGATGAGGTCGCGGACGTCTTAGGGATTCCAACAGCTTTAAGTCATGGCGATATGGCCAATCTTGAAAATAGCCAAAAAATGTTTAATAGTTATTGCTACCAATCACTCGTTAAGAAAATGAGTGATGGACTTAATTTCGCTTTAGTATCAAGACGGAAATACGAGCGCAATAATCTATTTGTAATCATTGGCGAAGGTCAGAGAGATAAGTTTGCACTTGCTGAAAACATTGATAAGCTTATTTCTTCTGGAGCGATGACTCGAAACGAGGTGCGCTCTGAACTTGGCTTAGAATCTGTCCCTGGTGGCGATAAATTCCTCATCACCAAAAACTATCAACTTGGTGAACAATTAGAGAAAGGAGGTGAGAAAGAAGATGAAGGTAATTCCGATTAAGGGTACGATTGTATCAAACAATGACAGATGGCTTTACGATTGGCTTGAGTGGGATGCAACAGCTCCGAAAGATGTCGTACTTCCTGAAAGTGGCGAACCGATTGAGGTTCATATCAATTCGGGTGGTGGAGATGTTTATGCTGGTAGTGAAATCTATACTGCTCTACGCTCGTATCCTGGCTACGTGACCGTGAAGATTGTCGGTATTGCAGCAAGCGCAGCAAGCGTGATTGCAATGGCAGGAGATACGGTTGAAATCAGTCCGACCGCCCAAATCATGATCCACAATGTTTCAACGCAAGTAAATGGAGACCATAACACCCTGCTTCATGAAGCTGGGGTACTAGAAGGGTTTAACAAATCTATTGCTAGTGCCTATGTTCATAAGACTGGTAAGGCTCTTGATGACTTGCTTGGATTGATGAATAAGACTACTTGGTTTGATGCTGAATCAGCTTTGAATCATGGATTTGTAGACAAGATCATGTTTACAAATGAAGTTGCTCCGACTCTGGTAGCGAGTGAAACTCCTATGATCCCAAGTGATTTTATTGATAAGATGAAGTCAGCAATGACTCCAGACATTGATAAACTCGCAGAACTGGTAGCTGAAAAGCTAGAAGCTAAACTACAAGATATACAAATCGACAAAGAGGCTTTTGAAAATAGCGAATTTCTACAGAAGAAATTCAATTTTCCAGAAAGTCCAGAAAATAACACAGACAAGGCTGTTCCTAAAGGGTTCGGTCTTTTTATGTTTTAAGAAAGGAAAAAACAGAATGACAATGCAATTATCTAACCAATTTGAAAAACAACGTCAGGCATTTTTGGATGCCGTTGCAAATGGTGCACCTCAAGAAGAACAAGCGAAGCTATACAATGACATGATCGAGTCCATGACAAATGAAATGATGGCTCAAGCTCGTGATGCTGCCCGTGAAGAAGTTTCAACCTTAAATCCATACGATGCTAAGCTGACCGCTGAAGCTCGTGAGTTTTTCAATAACATTGAAAAAGCCGCACCTAAGGGAGTTGAAAAACTCTTCCCACAAGAAACAATCGACCGTATCTTTGAAGATATGGTTATGGCACGTCCACTCCTTCAGCATATCGGCCTTAAAAATGCTGGTATCCGTTTGAAATTCCTTAAATCAGAGCAAACTGGTCAAGCTGTTTGGGGCAAAATCAATTCAGAAATCGAAGGACAACTTAAACAAGAATTCAACGATGAAGAAGCAATTCAACACAAGTTGACTGCTTTCGTTGTGATTCCAAAAGATGCCGAAAAATTTGGTCCAGCTTGGTTGCAAAAATTTGTTTCTGCACAAATTACAGAAGCCTTTGCCGCTGCCCTTGAAGCTGCTTTCTTGAACGGCGATGGAGACAACAAACCTATCGGTCTTTCTCGTACTCTCTCAGGGACTGTTGAAAGCAATAAGACAACTTATGCTGAAAAAACAGCTCAAACTGCTAAGTTGACTTTTGCTGACTCAGCAACCGTAGTCAAAGAATTGACAAATGTTTACAAACATCACTCTGTAAAAGCGGACGGAACAACTCCAGTTGCAGTAGAAGGCAACCTTGTGATGGTTGTTAACCCAGCTGATGCTTGGGATGTAAAGAAACAATACACTTCGTTGAATGCTCAAGGAGTTTATATCACTGCGATGCCATTTAACCTTATCTTGGTTGAATCCGTGGCGCAGACTGCTGGTAAAGTCACTACATTTGTCAAAGGTCGTTATGATGCCTTTGTCGGTGGCGGTATTTCATTCGGTCGCTACACAGAAACCTATGCTTTGGAAGATTTGAACCTCTATACTGCTAAGCAATTTGCTTATGGTAAGGCTCACGATGAAAAGACTGCAGCAGTCTGGACTCTACAACTTCCTCAAGCCTAATCTAGGAGTTGAACCATGACTCCAGAAGAACAACTTCATCCACTCCTTAAATCTTTCAAGGAGCGGATGAGGATTTTTCATACTGGAGAGGATCACAACCTCTCTAAAATGTTGGAAAGTTCTGAGTCAGCCATCCTCAGTCTGGTCGGTAGTAAGGACTCTGCTGATCCACGAGTGAGAGAGCTTATTTTAGAACGTGCTCGATATGTCTACAATGACCAAGTTGAATTTTTCTACGGGAACTTTCAAGGGGATTTGATGTCATTATCACTAGAAAATTACAAACTGGAGGAAAAACATGATTAAGGTTTTAAAAGAATTTTATGATCTCAAAGAAGGGGTATTTCGTTCTGTTGGCCAAGAATTTGAAGCGACAAAAGAGCGCTTTGATGAAATCAATGAAGCATTGCCTGACTTTGTTGAATGGTCAGAAAAACAAGCAGAAGTAACAACGCCTGATGTCTCACTATACTAATCGTCCTAGCTATCGCTACAGAAAGCCAGAGGCTCAAAATGGAGACCTTAGAACCCCCTTGACTTTCTATACTTCTAAAGTCGAGGAGGGGGTTGATGGTCGTGATGTGAGCTACAAGAAGGCTTTTTCTACGATGGGGCAAGTTTACTCCCCTAGTTTCAAAGATATTGAGATTGCGACTGGAAAAGCTATGAAAGCTAAGATTACTTTGAAAATTCGTGACCCTCTGACAGATTATCAGCCTGAAAGTCGGCATTTTGTCGAAGTTGGGGATATCCGTCTAGTTGGTAAGAAATGGCAGGTTATTGATGTGCGTCCTGATTTTGATAATCGGGATTTTTTGATAGTTATTATCGGAGGTGGTCGTGATGTCTAGTGGAGCAAATCTAAAAGGATTTGATGATGTTTTGAGGAATGTCGAGGCTCGCCTAGGGGAGCCAGTGGTCCGTAGAAAGGTCAATAGAGTTTTGAAGGAAACGGTTGAGGAGTTTGAGCCTACTTTCAAACGGGCTATGGCGGTGTACGCTGACACTGGTAAGACGGCCGGAGCCGTCGTCCATGGAAATGTGACTGGTACAGCTAGTGGGGTTCCAATGGTTAAATTAGGTTTTAAAAGTCCTCGTTGGACTCTTATTCACTTGAATGAATTTGGATACGCAAAGAAAGGACATCCTCGTGGCTTCGGTATTATGCGTCGCTTTTTTGAAGGTAGCAAACCAGTCTTCAAATCCAAAGTAGGCATGAAGTTAAAACAGGAGTTTTTGTAATGATTAAGGACAAATTAACTGAACTCTACAACGCTTTGAAAGAGGATGAGTCTTTATCTGGTATTAGTATCAAGTCATTTGAACGTCCTGATACCTTGGGGGATGACGAGACGAGTATTGTCATTATCCCTGTCGGACCTCCAATGCAGACAGCTCACGGTAGCAATACTAGTCTGGCTAAGACTTTTCTCTATCAAATCAATGTAGAGTCAAAGAATCGTGTGGAGTGTAAAGAACTCCAAGGCAAAATTGAAAAAATAATGGAACATCAGGGATTTTATCAGACTGAAGGTGGTTTGGATCAATGGATCCCTGATATCAAACGCTATGTAGACGCTCGGACCTACAAAGGTCGGAGTGGTCTGTATGATAAGTACTAGAAAGAAGGTAAAGAAATGACAGTAAAAGGAACTGCACTTATTGGCCTTAAATCGGTCACAATTCGTGTGCATGATGGAAAGACTCCAACAGCTGGAGAGAATCTCTTCACGCTAGAGGGTAAAGATAATGAAGGGGCTACACAGACTGCTAAAGTAACTGGATTATCTAGCGATCCCGTAAAGACTTACGGTAGTAATGTTGCTTATCACGTTTCCAATCGAGGGGTAGGCGATGTTAAGGTAGAGATGGGCTTACTTGATGTTCCATTAGCTTTATATACTAATGCTTTGGGGTATGGCAATGATAATGGTATCTATTACTTCGGTGCAGACACCGTTGCCAAGAATGTTTCAATTCTCATTGAAAGTAATACTGCTGATGGGGAACCAGTTTACTATGGTTTTTACAAAGGGCAGCTTTCTATGGATGCTATTGATTTTGAAACGATCAAGGATAAGGCTAATGAGTTAGCTACCACTAATGTGAATTTTGCTGCGACAGCTAGTTCAGATGCTGCAACTAATGGTCGATATGGTGCAATTGTGTATGGATCGGATGCTGAAAAATTGAAGAAATTGAAGGGTCAACTAAAGATGACCGCAGCAGGGTAGGAAGAGGGCGTAAGCTCTCTTTTTATCTGTTTTTCTAGGAAGGAAAAGTATATGGCTAAGGTACAATTTACAATCAAGAACGAGAAAGGTGAGGATGTTCTCAAGACTAGTAAGGAAATCACGACTATGGACTATCGTGACTATCTGGTTATGAATGAGGCTATGTCTAAAGACATGTCTGACGTGGAAAAGTTGGATAGGCAGTTGGACTTTATCGCCGGTCTCTTTGAAGATGTGACGGCGGAGCAGTTGCTGAAATATACAGACTTTGCTCGTATCATCGAAATTTTTGCGGACGTCTACGCTCATCTGGTTGGTGACGTAGACCCAAAGGGGACAAATTAGAGTCTAGTGAGGCTCTGCGGCGGTTCTATGGTTTTATCAAGCATGTCACAGAGGGACCTTATGGAATGAGTATTCGTGATGTGATGGATACGAGTTGGGAGGATCTGATGGGGGTTTTGGGAACTATGGAAACGATGGAAACAAGTGAGAGAGAAGAAGTTATAGACCTAGCTGATTTGTTGGGAACTATATAGCTTTTAACTTGCAAATGTAGCTACACAGGAGTATAATAATGTTGAAAAGATGGTGGCTACATGGATAAGCAATTTGTTATACGAGCTAGAGTTGATGAGAAAATTTTAAATAAACTAAATTTTATATCAACCAAGCTACAACAAGGACGATCAGAAACGATCCGTCAAGGGATAGAGAAGCTCTATAGAGAGCTGGGAGGACAAGATGAGTAGAAAAGGATTGATTTGGGCACGTATTTGGTTAGGTGTTGCTATTTCTTCTTTGGCTTTCTATATCTATACGATTATTTATATCTTTAATCATGATATGGATGAAATCTTTGCGCCTTTCATCATGTTGTTAATTTATGCACCGTTGATCCCTATGTTTTTGATAGCAGTTGGTGGAATGTCTTTATTAGCTTGTGTAGAATTTGCTTATCGTAATTTGCAACGATATAAATAAATGAAAAGAGTCCGTAAGGGCTTTTTTATTTGCTCTTAGGAGTTAGGAAGGAGAACAAGATGGCAAGTGGTACGCCATTAGGTCAGATGTATATTGAGCTAGGGCTGGACGTGTCAAAGTTCAACCCCACTCTAAATGGTGCAAAAAATGCTGTAAAGTACTTCCAAAATAATGTCCGTTCTTTGGATAGTACTTTGAAAGGAAATGAAAAAAATGCTAGCTTACTTCAAGCTAAATACAAGACTTTAGGACAAGCTATTGATTCACAACGTAAAGTTTTGGATGAGATGAAGAAAAGTTTTGATAAGCTAGACCCTGGAACAGCTAACTTTGATAAAGCTGCAGCTGATATTCAGCGTGAGAATGCTAAGTTGGCAGCGATGGAAAACCAGCTACGTGGAGTTGAAAAAGCTTTGAAAGATGTTGGTCGCGAAAATAGCTGGGCTGGTATAATTTCGAATCAGTTATCCAAACAAGGGGAAAAGTTTGAGTGGCTAGGTGGGAAATTGCGTGGTATGGGAGACGCTATGCGTCCCGTATCGACTTTGGTTGCTACAGGATTTACATTAGCAACTCGAAAAGCAATTGAGTTTGAGGACCAGATGAACACAACCAAATCACTCCTTGCAGACACTGTACCCACTGTTGAAGAACTGAATACAACAACAAAAAGATTAGGTGAGAGTTCTAAAGGATGGGCGAAACAATATGGAATTTCTACGGCATCTATTAACGAAGGATTGCAAGAAATCATCAAGAAAGGTTTTGATGCTAATCAGACTATTGATGCTATGCCAAGCATCCTAGATGCTTCTAAAGCATCTGGCGATGATTTTAACGTGGTTATGAACGCATCTACAAACATCTTACGCCAGTTTGGACTAGAAGCTAAAGATACTGGTAGGGTAACTGACAGTCTAACTTATGTAGCTAACAAAACATCAGCTGGATTCTCAGATATGGGACTTGCTATGGAATATATCGGACCTGTAGCTCATTCGCTAGGTATGTCAATTGAGGAGACTTCAGCAGCTATTGGTCTACTTTCTGATAATGGTATAGCTGGTGAGAAGGCCGGTACGGCATTACGTGGTGCTTTATCAAAATTATTGAAACCTTCTGAATCTAATGCGAATGCAATGCGTGAATTAGGATTTAGCGTTGAAGAATTCCAGTCTGGTGCATTGAAGTTGCCAGATATTATCGATCGAATCAAGAAATCTACTGAAGGCTGGACGGATGCAGAAAAATCCTCTGCAATTGCCCGTGCATTTGGTATTGAGGCTCAAACAGGTATGAATGCCTTGATTAATCAAGGAGGGGATGCGCTTCGGAATCTAACAAAACAAACTGAAAATGCTCGTGGATATACTCATAAACTTGCTAGAGAGTTGATGAACTCTTCAAAAAATGGAGTTGAACGTTTTAAAGCTAATCTGGAAGTATTGCAGATAAATATTGGTCAAAAGTTGTTGCCAACTTTAAGCCCTCTAATCGAGAAGGTTAATCATATTATAGAGAGTTTTTCAAAGGCTTCCCCAGAAGTACAAAATTTTTGGATAAAAGTTGGTCTAGGTGCAGCAGTCGCCTACCCTGCTTTGAATATGCTGGGTAATTTCTCAACAACTCTCGGAGGAGTATTTAAAATCGCTGGGAAGGGAGTTGAGCTACTTAACACAGCAAGAAACATATCAGCAGTAGGGGCAACCGCTGCTGAAGCTGGTGCAAGTGTAGGATTGTTGTCAAAAGCAGGAACATTGCTTGGGCTTGCTTTTACACCAACAGGAGCTGTAGTTCTCGGGACACTTGCAGTTGGGGGTGCGATTGCTTACTTTGCTCACAAAGCATATGAAGCCAGACAACGTGCTCAAGAATGGGGGGCAAGCGTTAGCGTGGATCAAGCAAATCAACTTCAAGATTTCAAAGATAAAGTAGATGAAGCAAACCATGCGATGACAGATTTTGGATCAGGCGCTGCTAGTGTCGATAAGGTAACTGAATCTGTCAAAAAGCTAGCTACTGAGATTCAAAAGTTAGCTGATGAAAACCTAGCTAAAGACATCGATTTAGCACAAAAGTTAGGACTTAGTGATGAAGCAATTCAAGCTTTAACTGAGCATTCTAATCAAGTTAAAGATAATGTGCAACAAATGTCGGACGAGGTTATCAAAATTTATCAAAACGCTGCAAACAATCATCGAAAACTTTCTGAAGAGGAAAAAGCAATTGTTTTAGCAAACCAGAATGAACTCATCAATACTCAGTTAGAGTTGATGGAATATTCTGGTGAAGAACGTATCAACATGATCAAAGCTTTCAATGGTCAAGCCGATGAATTAAATACAGAACAGCTTAAAAAAGCCACTGAGTTAACTGAGAAATGGGTCAAAGATGAACAAGCTTCATACAAAGAACGTTTGGATGGGTACAAGAAACTCATGGAACAAATCAAAGGCGAGGATGAAAAATCTGTTAAAGCTCGTGCTGAGATTAAGGCCCAAATGGAGCAATTGGAAGCAGAACATACTGCTAAGATGGAAGCATATAGTCAGAAGTGGAACGATTTACAAGGTAGACTTTTGAAAACCTTGCAAGTTAGTCCAGAAGCATTAACAGGCATCATGAATCAACTTAAATCACGAGCTGAAGAGATGGGCTTGACTTATGATGAAATGGCTATAAAGTTCCAGAACACTTTCTCGAAAGTACAAGAAAGCCATAGTATGTGGGCACAAACCGCTAAAGATGCAACCGAATCAATGAAGCTTGCAAATACTCAATGGAATGCAATGGTTTGGGATGAAAAGACTGGTCAATTAAAGACAAATGCAGTTGAAGAAGTTCAAAAGGCCCTTGAAGCAGAAGGTGGATGGGATGCCATGCAGTTTATTCTTAAAGAAGCAAACCTTGAAACAAATGCACGCTTAACGATTGGTGAAGCTTTAGTTGCAAACGGCCAGTGGGAGCAGTTATCTCCAGAAGAAAAAGAACTAATTGTGAATGGCAAACCAGCGGTACAAGCTATCTTGGATAGCAAAGAACTGATGTTACAATGGAACGATTTGCCTTCTGAGGCAAAAGAAATTCTTGGTAAGAATGAAAGCTTTTTAAGCAGTGCAGAAGGTGCTAAGCAAGCATTGACTCAGTGGAACTTAATGACACTGAGCGAAAAAGCATTGACTTTAAAAGATTTAGCTAGTAGCGATATTAAGGTAGTCCAAGGTCGTATTGATATGATGACTGGTAAACAGTTACCTATCGAAGCAATCGATAACACACCAAGCACTGTAGAGTCGGTGTTGTATGGTGTAAATTCTATTCGTCAACATAAACCAGTTGATATTAACGCGACAGACTTGACAGGTGATGTCCGAAACGAGACAAGTAGTGAAATCAATGCTATTAAACAGAATAGTCCTATTGGCATTTCGGCTCAAAACAATACACAAGGAACTGTTAACCAGGTACAAAGTGGGGTTGATTCTATTCGTGACAAAACTGTAACCATTAACGTCCAAGACAACGCTTCTGATGTACTTTCAGGGATTCGAAGCTGGATCAATAGTGTAACGGGCAACTTCTTTACAAATATTTTTGCAAGCAGACACGCCCGTGGGACCAACTACCACCCTGGTGGTCTTGCTATTGTCAATGACCAGCGCAACAGCAACTACAAAGAAATGGTTACCCTGCCAGATGGCAGGAGTTTCATTCCTGAAGGCAGAGATGTCTTGCTCCCTCTTCCTAAAGGGTCTAAAGTCTTGAGAGCGGATAAAACTAAACGCTTGATGCGTGAGATGGGGATTCCCAAATACGCGACAGGGGTTGGTATTCCTAGCGATGCGAAATTCCTCCGTGAAATGGAAGAAGCGCAGCGTAATATTACAATTCAGACTACTAGTGTTCAAAGTGGTAAGGATACAGAAAAAGTCGTTGCTGAGATGAGAATTCTGAGGGCAAGTTTAGAAAAATTGCTTATTGCTATCCTCAACAAGGATACGAACGCTTATATGGATAGCTCTGTAGTGACGGATATTATAACCAAGAGGCAGAGAGAGCGAGAAAGAATGACACTAAGAATGAAAGGAGTACTTGAATGAGTGAAGTGACAATGCGTTTCAATAAAACTGATTTTCGAGAGCTTATTGAAATCCATGACATCCAACGAGATATCGGGAACAATCGCTCTATCTCTACCGACCAAGCACCAAGAATCGGAGTCAATATTCAGCAACAAACCATTGATGCAAAATATATCAAGGTAGATTTTTCGATCTGGTCCAAAGACAGAAATACCCTCAAGCACAAGCTTGCGGGTATTTTTAATGTTGATAGCCCTAAAGAGCTGACATTTTCAGATGAGCCTGACAAATACTATCTGGCCATGACGATTGAGAGTATTTCAATGCAAGAAACGAGTGGTCGAAGGTCAACCGGTTCTATAAAATTCATTGTTCCAGACGGTGTAGCCCATAGCTCAGCCTATAAAAATTTCAATAGTGATGCAAATGCGCAAAGCGCAGCTGATAAAATGGTTTTTGATTTAGTAAACAACGGAACCGTTGAGGCTTTTCCCATTATCCAAGTTAAGCATAATGCTGAAAATGGATATATAGGTCTTGTCAATAATAATACGGCTTTTGAGATGGGAAACCGTGAGGAAGCTGATACTGAACCAGTCAAACGGTCTGAGGTCTTGCTTGATTTTAGAGGCGACAAAATCGCTGATGGCTTTGCTAGAGCAGTGAAAAATAGCTCAGTGACCAATAGCAGATGGGACAATATAACGGGAACATCAGAACTGACCACAGTAGATGGCAAGAAGCGTATAAAGGTAAGAGAGCAGACCAGCGGGGCTTACAATGAAAATTATGGCGCAGGGCTTTCGTGGGAGATACCTGCAGACTCAACAGGTCAGAAAGGCTCACTCAATGATTATCTATTTTGTAAATTGGTCTATCAACTAGAGTCAATCAATCAATGTGGCTTTATTAAGGTAGCTGTATCTGACACTAGTGGTCAATTTTTGTACGGAATCGAAACCTATAAGCGCTATAACGGTCTATACTGTGGATTTAATGTCTTTGCGACAGATAACGCTGGTGGATATAACTTTTTAAAAACTTTGCTTTTTGACTCTTCTAGCGATAAAAATACAAATCCGTTTGCACTTTCAAAAGGTCAATTTGAATTACAAAGAAACGACGAGAGAGTTCAAGTTTATTATAATGGCTCGCACTATGACTTTATTGTCCCTGAAATTAAAGGCAAAAAGTCAGCTAAGATCCATGTTACGATAGGTGCTTTTCGCGGAAAAACAATCATCTCTCACTTATATCTTGATGAGTTGATGTATCGTAAGGACTTTGTACAAGCATCAAGAGACATTCCTAATCGCTATCCTATCGGTTCAAATGTTGTAATCAATAGTGAAGATGATACCGTATATATTGACGGTATCGCTAAAGCTGGAGAGGTTGTCGATGGCTCACAATGGCTATCTATACCGCCTGGAAATTCTAAACTTGAGATGTATTTTTCAAGTTTTATCAAGAAAAAACCAACCGTGACAATCGAATTTGAAGAAAGGTGGCTATAATGCTATTAACAATTCATGACGCGAACTTGCGAAAGGTTGCTTTTGTTGATAACAGCAAGCAAAGCACACTTAACTTTTACAACGATACCTGGACTAGAAGTTTACAAACAGGATCATCCACTTTTGAATTCACTGTATTTAAAAAGTCTATCAAGTCAGACACTCCAACCCAAAAAGCCTATTCTTATCTGAATGAACGGGCGTGGGTATCTTTCAAATATCATGGAAAGAGCTTTATTTTCAACGTTATGCAGGTTGAAGAAAATGAGCAGACAATTAAATGCTATTGTGAAAACCTCAATCTTGAGTTAATCAATGAGGTAGCTAATCCTTACAAGGCTACAAAGGCTATGAGCTTTGCTGAGTATTGCGAAGCTATGGATTTATTAAACTATACCCATCTTGTTATCGGCATCAATGAAGTATCAGATAACAAACGTACTCTTGAATGGGAAGGGCAAGAAACTAAACTAGCCCGTCTATTGAGTCTTGCCAAACGCTTTGATGCTGAGATTGAGTTTGATACACAATTAAACGCTGATAGCACAATCAAAAAGTTTAGTGTCAACGTCTATCATGAAAATGATGACGCACATCAAGGTGTAGGTCGTATCAGAAACGATATAAGCTTAAAATATGGCAAGAATATCACTTCTATCACCCGTAGAGTTGATAAGACAGGTCTTTTCAATTCAATCCGGCCAACTGGTAAAAGACGATTAAAAAATGGATCTGGTGAAGAAGTTGAAGAAGTAGTTACAATACAAGGTCTTGATGAGTGGAAAAAGTACAACAAGGATGGAATTTGTGAATTTTATCAATTAGGGGCTCATCTTGTTGCTCCAATCTCTATGCAGCTATATCCATCAACATTCACACATTCAACAGGTGAACTAGACCAGTACACAAGAAAAGATTTTAGTTACGATACCGACGATCCAAAAGAATTGCGACGTCTAGCATATAATGAACTAAAAAAACATTGCTATCCAGCAATCACTTATGAAGTCGATGGCTTTGTTGATGTCGAAATCGGCGATACAGTCAAAATTCATGATGAGGGATTCAATCCACTATTGATAGTTCAAGCCCGTGTTTCTGAACAAAAAATCAGTTTTTCAAACCCAGCAAGCAACAAAACGATCTTTTCAAATTTTAAAGCGCTTGAAAATCAGTTATCAGACGGCATACAAGAGGTACTTGAGCGCTTGTTTGAGCAGTCTAGGCCCTATATCGTCAAGTTATCTACTAGCAATGGTGTCATCTTTAAGAATCAGATCGGCCAGAGTATAATAACCCCAACCTTATACAAGGGAGGAAAACCAGTTGTTGCTGGTGTTACTTGGCGTTGGGCGCTCGATGGAGAAGTGACAACAGGGATGACTTACTTAGTTAGAGGCTCAAATGTAACAGATACAGTCACTCTGACAGTTGCGGCTTACATTGGAAATAAAGAGGTTGCTGTTGATGAGATATCGCTTGTTAATGTTGTTGATGGAAAACTTGGTACACCTGGAACTCCGGGGCGAGATGGTCGCACTCCTTATGTGCATACAGCGTGGGCTAATAATGCAACAGGAACAGATGGATTTAGTCTTGATAGCTCAATCAATAAACTCTATATTGGTATTTATACAGACTTTGAACCAAACGATAGCACAGATCATAAAAAATACAAGTGGGCTAAAGTAAAAGGGGACAAGGGAGAAAAAGGCGAAAAAGGAGAACCAGGACAACGTGGTTTAGATGGCTTGCAAGGCGCACGAGGTGAACAAGGGTTACCTGGTCGAAATGGAGCAGACGGCCGTACACAATACACTCACATAGCTTATAGTAATAGTGCTGATGGAACTAAGGATTTTTCTGTAAGTGCCTCTGATAGAGCTTATATCGGTATGTATGTTGATTTCAGTAGCGCTGATAGTACTACTCCATCCGATTACAATTGGACACTTGTAAAAGGTTCTGATGGTGTAAATGGTGTGGCAGGTAAGGCTGGCGCAGATGGTAGGACACCATACTTACACATAGCTTACGCCACATCAAATAACGGCTCACAAGGTTTCTCAACTACTGACAGTACAAATAAAACGTATATCGGAACATACACAGATTACACTCAGGCAGATAGTACAGATTACAGAGTGTATAAGTGGACGTTGATAAAAGGAGCAGATGGTACTGGTATTTCTAATGTAACTAATTACTATTTAGCTACTACAGTCCCAACAGGTATCACAAGAGCAAGTGCAGGGTGGACAACTACGCCACAGCCTATCACATCAGACAAGCGTTATTTATGGAATTATCGAGTTGAGCTATACACAAATGGTACAAACAAGACAACAGAGCCTGCTGTTATTGGTGTGCGCGGGGGAAAAGGAGACCCTGGACCACAGGGAGCAATAGGTCCTAAAGGAGATCGAGGGGAGAAAGGCGAGCGTGGAGAACGTGGCTTACAAGGACTCCAAGGCTTGCAAGGCGCTAAGGGTGACCAAGGTATTCCAGGCCCTAAGGGAGCTGATGGCCGTACACAGTACACTCACATGGCCTATGCTGATAATGCAACAGGTAGTGGATTCAGTCAAACAAATGCTGACAAAGCCTATATCGGGGTGTATGTTGACTTTAATCCAACAGATAGCAGAAACCCTGCTGATTATCGCTGGAACAAGTGGAAAGGTCCAGATGGAAAGAATGGTAAGGATGGTCCTCAAGGTATTCCAGGTAAGCCTGGAGCAGATGGGCGGACTCCATATTTTCATAGGGCTTGGGCTAACTCTGCTGATGGTCGTGATGGTTTCAGTACAACAGATAGCACGAATAAGCGATATTTAGGTACGCTAACGGATTTCACTGAGGCAGATAGTCAAAATCCTAAACTGTACAAGTGGACAGCTTTGTTTGGCACAACAGAGCAATCGGGTAATATCTTACTAGATTCAAATGCCGGATGGAGAAATAAGCACAGACAAGATTTTATTTTAGCTGAACCTTTGAAATTCGGTAAACAGTACACATTAAGCGCTAGGTGGTGGAGGAGTGATAACAGTACACTTAACTTTGGGATTCGTGAAAATTCTAGCGATAGCTGGCAGTGGATAAATTTAGCATATAGCTTTGAGTTGGATGTCTGGAGTGCTACTTTTACATCCAAGAAAAACCTTAACGCTGGTGATATTGTTTCATTTTTCACTGTAGAACTAGAAGGAATTGGTAATGCTGACTGGGCAGTTTTAACAGTTGGAGCCATACCAATGACGAGCTGGCAACCTCACTGGTCAGAGACTCAAAAACAACTAGACTCTAAAGCTGACCAAGGGTTAACTCAGGAACAAATCAATGCGCTAAATGAAAAGGCTGGGATTATTCAAGCCGAGGTTGAGGCTAAGGCTAGCGCTGATGACTTAGATAACTGGATAAAGGCTTACAAGGACTTTGTCAACGCAAACGAGACCGCAAGGGCGCAGGCTGAAAAAGATTTGATTTCGGCTAGTCAGCGCGTCTCTAATATCGCAAAAGACTTGGGAGAATTGTCTGACCGCTGGAATTTCATAGATAGCTATATGAGCTCATCTAATGAGGGTCTTGTCATTGGTAAGAATGACGGTAGCTCTAGCATGATGTTCAACCCTAACGGCCGTATCTCAATGTTTAGCGCTGGTGTAGAGGTTATGTATATCTCTCAAGGTGTAATCCACATCGAGAACGGGATTTTCTCTAAAACTATCCAAATTGGACGATTTAGGGAAGAGCAGTATCACATTAACCCTGATATGAACGTTATCAGGTATGTAGGCTAAAAGGAGGAAGTATGGCAAAGTTTAGTAATTCAAGTGGGAGCTTGTATCTCAATGTCTATGTGGAGCAAGGCTCTCAGAGTATCACGGCTAACACCTCAACCGTCAACTGGCGGATGACAGTCAGTCGTACAGGCGCCTATTATACTCATAACCATCAAGGGGACAGTACGCTTTCTCTTAATCTTGATGGTCAAAACGTGCATTACAGCTATCCGACGTGGGAGACATCAGGAGAGGAGTACACGCTTGCTAGTGGGTCAAGTACAATCAGCCACAATGCAGATGGGACTAAGACCTTACCTATATCATGCACGTTCAATCCGAATAATGGCCTGCATGGGCCTATCACAGTATCAGCAAGCCTTAGCCTGACGACTATACCACGTTCAAGTTCTGTAAGCGTGAGCGCTGGAGTTATTGGTAGTTCGGTTACTATCAATATTAACCGTCAAAGCTCCAGTTTTAAGCATACAGTGCGCTATACCTGGGCCGGTAAGAGTGGAACGATTGCAAGCAATGTAGACACATCCACAACGTGGATGATCCCTCTTGACTTTTCCAACGACATCCCAAACTCTGCTAGTGGTACAGGTACAATCTACGTTGATACGTATTCAGGCTCTACCAAGACTGGAACGCAGTCAACAACTTTGACGGCTAGCGTGCCAGCGAATGTGAAACCTACATTTTCAGGGGTTACACTGTCAGATTTGAATTCTGCAGCACAGAACCTTATCCCGAATTCTGACACGTTCATCCAGGTTATTTCTAACATCAAAGTAGCGTTTAATGGCGCAGCTGGTTCTTACGGCTCATCCATCACTGGATACTATGCTGAAATAATCGGCAAGAACCAATCCACAAGCTCAAACGGTGGGAGCCTTGGTATTATGAACTATCACGGCACAATCAAAATCAGAGCTAGTGTATCTGATAGCCGTGGTAGATGGTCTGATACTAGAGAGGTATCTGTGACCGTGCTTGAGTATTTTGCTCCTGCATTGAATTTTAGCATAGCAAGAACAGGCTCAACCTCTAGCACTCTGACAGTTACACGAAACGCCAAAATAGCGCCCTTGACTGTCTCAGGAAGTCAAAAGAATACAATGTCGCTGACCTTCAAGGTGGCACGACTTGGGACTGCTAACTATCAAGTAGATACAGGACCAGCTACTGGATCCTGGACAAGTATCTCAAGTCTAGTCAATTCACAGGCTAATCTTGCTGGCAATTATCTAGCTAATCAGTCATGGGTCGTCATTGGTACACTAGAGGACAAGTTCACACGGTCTGATTTCATGGTCAATGTAGCAACAGAGAGCGTGGTCTTGTCTTATGACAGGTCAGGTGTAGGTGTCAACAAAATCAGAGAGCGTGGCGCTCTTGATGTCAAAGGGGACATCTTTGCCGATGACAAACCTATTCAGCAGTATCAGCTTACAGATAATAGAGGTTTTGGAAAACTCATCAAACAAGATTTCAACTCAATGACAAATACTGGGCATTGGTGGATAGACGGAACTTCTCCCAACAATCCTTTTGGCGCTTGGGGGATGTTAGAAGTATTCAGACCTAACCCAAACTCAGTAGAGGCTATTCAGCGATTTACAACATCAATGGGATACATGGCAGTTAGGGAGAATGGCTTTGATAATAACTGGAGGCCATGGCGCTATCTAGTGCAACAATCAAAATCCACTAATAACTCTGACTATGTGGCATTGTTAAAATCAGAAAGCGAGCCCACACCTTGGAGGGACTTATCTTTGCAAAACGGATGGCAGCATCATCAGCAGTACAATGATGTTCAATATTCAAAAACGTTTGACGGCGTTGTTTATTTTAGAGGTTCAGCGTACAAAGGGAAAACTACGATTGAGACAGTGATAGGGACTTTACCAGTGGGGTTTAGACCAACACAGACACTGTACATCTCAACGATCAATAACAACTATAATGTAGCTGTTTTAGGTATCTACGGAAATGGCAATATAGTTGTAAAAGGTAACGTAGACTCAAACTGGCTTAACTTTGATAATGTTTCATTTAAAATCTGAAACATCGTAAAAAGTCCCAATAATTTTTTAGATAATTAAATCAAAAGGAGGAAATATGAAACTAGAATACGGTCAAAAATCATTAGAGTACGACGGAAGTGGTGCAGTAACAGCCACTAAGGTCACGCTTGTCAACTCAGATGGTGCTATTGTGCCAATCTTGCTACCAGCTGATAAAATCAGCCTATCAAATACAGAGCTATTTGAACTCGCCCTAGAGGCTCTCTATCAAGAGAATTTCCCACAGCGTGCTGAGAAGGAGAAATTTAACCAGGTAGAAGCTCAGTTGCAACAAAACAAGGAAATGGCAGCCAAGGTGGAGCAAGCTACCACTGAGAATAAGGAAAATCTGGACACAGTTTCAGCTATCACTGAGGTCCTGGTTGCCTTGGGCATCTCTCAAAATGGAGGAATGCCTACATTTGCTTATAGCAAGGTTGCTAATTTCATCAAGCCTCTTGTTAAAGGTACACGCTACTCAAATGGAGACATCATTGCCATGCCTTATCCATTTGAAACCAATGCCAAATGGCCAAAAGGCACGCAAACTATCTTTATGTTTCAAATGAGAGCAAACGAGGGGTTCACATACAAAGACCAAGCACTCTCTGACATGCTGCAGCAAGGTGTGCTGACTGTGGTCATGCCACGTATCGATTAAGGAGGATATATGCAAATCGAATTTTTCAATTTTTTAAGAAGCGTCGTCCAGACTGAAGACGGTCTGGTCTTGTACGCCCTAGCACTAATTGTCTCCATGGAAATCATTGATTTTGTGACAGGAACGATTGCGGCTATTGTCAACCCTGACATCGAGTACAAGAGCAAAATCGGCATCAACGGACTTCTTCGCAAAATTTTAGGAGTCCTCTTGCTGATGATCCTCATTCCGATGTCTGTCCTCTTGCCTGAAAAGACAGGTTTCCTCTTCTTGTATTCGATTTACCTCGGGTACATCGCATTTACTTTTCAATCCCTCGTTGAAAATTACCGTAAATTAAAAGGAAATGTTAATCTTTTTCAACCATTTTTAAAAGCATTTCAGCGATTGATTGAGAAAGACGAAGATAAAAATAAAGGAGAATAACACATGATTAACTGGAAAGTACGTTTTAACTTAAAAAACAAAACATTTTTATTGCGAGTGGCATTCGCACTAGCTTTGCCAATCCTCGCATATTTCAATCTTAAACTGGAGGACTTGGTCAGCTGGGGAGTCATTTTAGACTTGCTTGGCAAATTCTTTGCGAACCCTTATCTTGTGGGGTTGACGATTGTAAATATTCTAAATATCATTCCCGACCCAACAACAGCAGGGATTTCAGACAGCAAACGTGCGCTAGAATACTACGAACCAAGCGAAGATTAGGAGAAAACAATGAAGAAAAACGACTTATTCATCGATGTATCTAGCCATAATGGGTACGATATTACAGGTATTTTGGCTGACATGGGTACACAGAATACCATCATCAAAATCTCAGAAAGCACAAGCTACCTAAATCCGTGCCGACATGCCCAAGTAGAACAATCAAATCCTATTGGGTTCTACCATTTTGCATGGTTTGGCGGAGATAGTGAAGAAGCTGAAAGAGAAGCTAAATATTTTCTGGACAACGTGCCTAAAAAAGTTAAATATCTGGTGCTAGATTATGAAGACCACGCTAGCGGAGACAAACAGGCAAATACAGATGCTTGTATTCGCTTCATGGAAATCCTCAAAGAAAATGGCTATGAACCAATCTATTACAGCTATAAGCCATTCACGCTCAATAATATCTATTATGAGCAGATTCTTGAGAAATTCCCAAATAGCCTTTGGATTGCAGGCTATGGTTTGAATGATGGTACAGCTAACTTTGAATATTTTCCATCAATGGATGGTATCCGCTGGTGGCAATACTCTTCAAATCCGTACGACAAAAATATTGTTTTACTAGATGACGAAGAAGCCGAGCCAAAATGGAAAAGAAATGATACTGGTTGGTGGTGGGAACACCCAGACGGATCTTATCCAAAAGAAGAATGGGAAAAAATCGGCGGTGTGTGGTACTACTTTGATGCTAAAGGATATTGTCTAACCAGTCAATGGTTCAAAGAAAATGATAAGTGGTACTACCTCAAAGAAAATGGGGCAATGGCCATTGGTTGGGTGTTTGTGAATGGCAAATGGTACTATCTTGATGCTTCAGGAGCAATGGTCACTGGCTGGGTTCAATACAAGGACAAACTATACCATCTCAAAGAAGAGAATGGCGAAATGTCTTCAAAAGAACTTGTCAAGGTCGAAGGAGGCTGGTACTACGTCAATGAGGATGGCAGTCGTTCAGACAAACCAGCACTCGATGTATTACCTAATGGATTAATCACCACAAAATAAAATAAAACAGAAAGAATCAAAAATATCGTACACTAACCGCAGGCAGTAGCTTGCGGTTTTTTTGTTTGGTCTGAAAATAGAAAAAAACAGTGAAATTACTCACTGATCCTTTTGTAAACTATTAGAACTAAATTGTAGCCTTCTCAACTATACGGGCAAAGGTGAGTATGAAAATGAATACGAAGATGAATACGATTTAAAAAAATGACGGTAATCAATGGAAATAATTTTAAATAAAAATAAGCAAAAACTCAACTAACGATAAGCAACAGAAAGTATTGGAAAACATTTGTCACTTATACCATAGTTCGTGACAGTTCCTGTTTTTTTTGATAGAATCATACAGTATGCCCTTGGGCACAAAGTAAGAACTGGGACTGTCTTTCCCAGCTTCGGAGGTAAAAAATGTCAGATTCACCAATCAAATATCGTTTGATTAAAAAAGAAAAACACACGGGAGCTCGTCTGGGTGAGATTATCACGCCACACGGAACCTTCCCAACTCCTATGTTTATGCCAGTTGGGACTCAAGCAACGGTCAAAACACAATCGCCAGAAGAATTGAAAGAGATTGGGTCAGGGATTATCCTCTCTAATACCTATCACTTGTGGCTTCGTCCTGGAGATGAGTTGATTGCTCGAGCAGGTGGGCTTCATAAGTTCATGAACTGGGACCAACCTATCTTGACGGATAGTGGCGGTTTCCAAGTATACTCTCTAGCTGATAGCCGTAACATTACAGAGGAAGGGGTAACCTTCAAAAACCACCTCAATGGTTCCAAGATGTTCCTATCACCTGAAAAAGCCATCTCTATCCAAAACAATCTAGGCTCAGATATCATGATGTCCTTTGACGAATGTCCTCAATTTTATCAGCCTTATGATTATGTGAAGAAGTCAATCGAACGTACAAGCCGTTGGGCTGAGCGTGGATTAAAAGCTCATCGTCGTCCACATGACCAAGGATTATTTGGGATTGTGCAAGGCGCAGGATTTGAAGATCTTCGT
The DNA here is from genome assembly GCF_041432385.1 of Streptococcus sp. 27098_8_91. Classification (NCBI taxonomy): domain Bacteria; kingdom Bacillati; phylum Bacillota; class Bacilli; order Lactobacillales; family Streptococcaceae; genus Streptococcus; species Streptococcus sp. 27098_8_91. Next base: position 7,167 of record NZ_JAPVZN010000008.1, on the reverse strand, counting down.
CGTCAATCAGCTCGCGACCTTGTTAGCATGGACTTCCCTGGATACTCTATCGGAGGGTTGGCAGTAGGTGAAACTCATGAAGAGATGAATGCAGTTTTGGATTTCACCACTCAACTTCTTCCTGAAAACAAACCTCGCTACTTGATGGGAGTGGGAGCGCCAGATAGCTTGATTGATGGGGTTATTCGTGGGGTCGATATGTTTGACTGTGTCTTGCCGACTCGTATCGCTCGTAACGGAACTTGTATGACTAGCCAAGGACGTTTGGTTGTCAAGAATGCCCAGTTTGCGGAGGACTTTACCCCACTTGATCCTGAGTGCGATTGCTACACATGTAAGAACTACACCCGTGCCTACCTTCGTCACTTGCTCAAGGCCGATGAGACCTTTGGTATTCGTTTGACAAGTTACCATAACCTTTACTTCTTGCTCAACCTTATGAAGCAGGTTCGTCAGGCTATTATGGATGATAATCTCTTGGAATTCCGTGAGCATTTTGTTGAAAAATATGGCTACAATAAATCAGGTCGTAATTTCTAAGATTAGTAGACCAAAGCTAAAATCCTAAGTTTTCTCTTAGGATTTTTCTTCTTTTTTTGATAAAATAAAGGTAGTATGGAATGAACATTAGATGGTTTTTTTTACTACTCTAATGAACGGAGAATAAACTCGTATGCGTATAAAATGGTTTTCCTTGATTAGGATTACAGGCTTACTCTTGGTACTCTTGTACCATTTTTTTCAGACGATTTTTCCAGGAGGTTTCTTCGGGGTTGACGTCTTCTTCACCTTTTCAGGTTTTCTAATTACGTCACTCCTGTTAGAAGAATTTGGACAAAAAGGGAAAATCGATATCTTGGGATTTTTCAGGAGACGTTTCTATCGTATTTTCCCTCCAGTCGTCTTGATGATCCTGGTCGTTATGCCCTTTACTTTCTTGGTTCGCCAAGATTATATAGCCGGGATTGGTAGTCAGATAGCTGGTGTTCTTGGTTTTATGACTAACTTCTATGAAATGTTAACAGGGGGAAGTTATGAATCTCAGTTCATTCCTCATTTGTTTGTTCATAATTGGAGCTTGGCGGTTGAGGTTCATTACTATATCTTGTGGGGCTTGGCGATTTGGTTCTTGTCCAAGCGGGTAAAATCATCTGGACAATTAAGAGGGCTAGTCTTTCTTCTATCATCAGCTGTCTTTATCATCGGTTTTCTTTCAATGTTTATCGGTAGCTTTATCGTTAGTTCCTACTCGACGCTCTACTTTTCTAGCTTTACTCACGTCTATCCTTTCTTTCTAGGCAGTATTTTGGCATCTTTGGTAGGTGTTCGTCAAACGACTACTCTTGTTAAGCGTTTAAATAATACCTGGGATTTGAAAAAGACCTTGCTAGTATTCGGGGCAGGTCTCGGAGTTTTGCTCTTATTGACTTTCTTCGTGAAATTTAATTATCTCTTTGCCTACTTGCTTGGCTTCTTGTTGGCAAGTTTAGCTGCGCTTCTGATGATCGTTGCAGCACGACTTTTGCATGAGAAAACTCCGACGATTGAAGAACCAAAGGTAATTAGCTTCTTAGCTGACACCAGCTATGCCGTCTATCTTTTCCACTGGCCGTTTTATATTATTTTCTCTCAGTTGATGAGCAATTTACCAGCTGTGATTCTCACCACTATCTTTTCTTATCTCTTTGCAAGCCTTTCCTTCTATGTGATTGAACCTTTCATTGCTGGGAAGAATAGTAGCATATTGCAAAAGGTAAAAGAAATTCCGCATATTCAACCAATCTTTGCGGGTAGCGTCGGTTTTCTTAGCTTGCTAACACTGATTGTGATGTTCATAGCTCCCCAAGTCGGTGCTTTTGAAACGGATTTGATGGTAAATGGTCTTAATCAAGCTCAAACCAATATCACCCGTACAAAAACCATGGCGGACCAAGCAGAAGCCAGTCACTACAATATTGCTGAAGGTGTATCCATCATTGGAGATTCTGTAACCTTGCGTGCAACACCTGAACTTAAAGAGGTTCTACCAGACGCTCAGACAGATGGTCAAGTCAGCAGAAATACCAAGCAAGCCAATGCTATTATGCTCAACCATAGTCAGAATAAAGTCCTCCCTAAAATAGTCGTTATTGCTACTGGAGTGAATAATCCTGAGGATTATAAGGCTGATATCGATTCTTTGATAACGAATCTACCTAAGGGGCATCAACTTGTACTTATGACACCTTATGAGGGTGATACAACTCAAGCAACTCAGCCTTATGTAGAACAGTATGCTAGCTATGTGCGTGAAGTAGCTCAAAAGTATCCTTACATTGAGGTTGCTGACTGGAATCAGGTATCTAAGGATCATCCAGACATCTGGAAAGGAACGGACCAGGTTCACTTTGGAAGTGATAATGCTAAACTAGAAGAGGGAGCTAAGCTCTACGCAGAAACGATAGCATCAGCTATCAAGGCCTTGGCAGATAAACCTGTGAAGTCAAAATAATATTTAAAAAGTAGAGATGACCGTTCTCTACTTTTTCTTTTTAGAAAGTATGTCTTAGAAGCTCAATCATTGTCTGAGTTTATTTCTCTAACCTATGCCAATATCCCTTTGCTCTAGGTTGTTAGCTCTTTGGGCAGTTTGGTTCAAACTATGACTAATTTCTAGTCTGTAGTTTTTATGGCGAATCCAGTTTTGATTGGGAAAAACTTGCCAAATTGTCAGAATTATGAGAAAATAGGTGCAGTTTACAAATGGAGGGAATGCAATGAGAGAAGATATCAAAATCAATGATCGTGCTCTAGCATTAGGAGAACAAATCATTGAAAAACTAGAAAAAGTTTACGATACAGATGTGGAACTAGATGTCTATAATCTTGGCTTGATTTACGAGATTCATTTGGACGAGGCTGGTCTTTGTACAATTGTCATGACCTTCACCGACACCGCCTGCGATTGCGCCGAAAGCCTGCCTATCGAAATCGTGGCAGGTCTCAAACAAATCGAGGGTATCGAAGATGTCAAGGTTGAAGTTACCTGGTCGCCTGCCTGGAAGATTACAAGAATCAGTCGCTACGGTCGTATTGCCCTTGGACTGCCACCTCGTTAAAATACAAGAGCTCTCTGCCAATAAACAGAGAGCTGTTTTGTTATTCGATTCCTCTAACTGCGAAATAGTGTCCACTTGGATTTGCAAAGTTAAAGTGAGGGAAAGGTTGGGTACTGATCGGACTAGTGGTGTCAGTCACTGCAGCTAGGCGTTTATGAAGACCGTGAAGATCTGCTGTCTCAAAGAGTAGGCTGGGTTTCATCTCAAAAGTTTCAAATCCCATGATTTCAGAGTGGTTCACAATTTCAAAATCGAAAGCAGACCAAAAGTTTCTCTCAGCTGCTACGTCTTCTACGTAGAGCATAATTCCTGTATTTTTTGAAAACATTGTTTCTCCTTCATAATCATAGTTAGAGCAATTATCTTATCACATTCCATGAGAAAATACAAAGAACCAGAAAAAGCAGTCATTTAACGACTGCTCTTATTTTTCTAATTATTTTTTACCAGATTGTTCCATATTCCAGAAATCTGTAACGGCACCACGTGATGCAGAAGATACGGTATGGGCATACTTACCAAGGACACCACGGCTATAGAGTGGTGGCAATGTTGTTTCTGCCTTGCGTTTTTCAAGTTCTTCTTCGGATACGGTCATAGAAATTTCTTTTGTATCTTGGTCGACAGTGACGATATCGCCTGTACGGAGATAGGCAATTGGTCCACCATCCTGAGCTTCAGGAGCGATATGTCCAACAACCAATCCATAAGTACCACCAGAGAAACGGCCATCTGTCAAGAGGGCAACTTTGTCTCCTTGGCCTTTACCAACGATCATTGATGAAAGTGATAGCATCTCAGGCATACCAGGACCACCCTTAGGTCCAACGAAACGCACGACGACAACGTCGCCATCAACGATTTCATCTGACAAGACAGCTTGGATAGCATCTTCTTCAGAATCAAAGACCTTAGCTGGTCCAACGTGACGACGCACTTTAACACCTGATACCTTGGCAACTGCTCCATCAGGTGCAAGGTTCCCGTTCAAGATAATCAATGGTCCATCTGCACGTTTTGGATTTTCCAATGGCATGATGACTTTTTGACCTGGTGTGAGGTCTGCAAAGTCAGCTAAGTTTTCAGCGACAGTCTTACCAGTACATGTGATACGGTCTCCGTGAAGGAATCCATTTGCCAACAAGTACTTCATAACCGCAGGCACACCACCAACTTCGTAAAGGTCTTGGAAGACATACTGACCAGATGGTTTCAAGTCGGCCAAGTGAGGCACACGTTCTTGGATTGTATTGAAGTCCTCAAGTGACAAGTCAACATTAGCCGCGTGGGCAATGGCAAGCAAGTGAAGAGTAGCATTTGTAGAACCACCGAGAGCCATAGTTACAGTGATAGCATCTTCAAAGGCTTCACGAGTCAAGATATCTGATGGTTTGAGACCAAGTTCCAACATCTTAACAACAGCACGTCCTGCTGCTTCGATGTCTTCTTTCTTATCAGCAGATTCTGCTGGGTGAGAAGAAGAACCTGGCAAGCTCATCCCCAAAACTTCGATAGCAGTCGCCATAGTATTGGCAGTATACATACCACCACAGCCACCAGGGCCAGGGCAGGCATTACATTCCAGACGTTTCACGTCCTCCGCTGTCATATCGCCGTGATTCCACTTACCGATTCCTTCAAATACAGAAACCAAGTCGATGTCTTTGCCATCCAGTTTTCCAGGGGCGATAGTACCACCGTAAGCGAAAATAGCTGGGATATCCATATTGGCAATAGCAATCATGGAACCAGGCATGTTCTTGTCACAACCCCCGATAGCTACAAATGCATCGACGTTATGACCGCCCATAGCAGCTTCGATAGAGTCCGCGATGATATCACGTGACGTTAGAGAGAAGCGCATACCCGGCGTTCCCATGGCAATACCATCGGCTACCGTAATGGTTCCAAACTGCACAGGCCAAGCATCAGCAGATTTGACACCTTCTTTTGCAAGCTTACCGAAGTCATGCAAGTGAATATTACATGGTGTATTTTCTGCCCAAGTCGAAATGACTCCCACAATTGGTGTTTCAAAGTCCTTATCTGTCATACCAGTCGCACGAAGCATGGCACGGTTTGGTGATTTAACCATGCTGTCATAAATGCTACTGCGGTGACGTTTATCTAATTCTGTCATTTGTTCCCTCCCGATTCAGTTTGTATCATTATAGCACATTTTAAAAGCAATGAACAGAAGAAAATTCTTGAATTTTCAGAAAATTCTATACAGAAATATTTTCTTTAAAAATTTTGCATTTATTTCTTGACTTTATAAATTAAAGTGATATCATTTAGATATCAAAAAACAGGAGGTCATTCTGATGACTGAAAAACTAATCAATTCAAAACCAAATGGTGTAGTAGCATTGATTCTCATTGAGTTGGCACTCGTACTTGGTGTTTTTATATTTGTAATGGGTGCTGGTTCGGAAAATATTTTTGGAATTATTATCGGACTTTTATTAAGCTTAATTGCAGGTCTAGCTCATGCTGGTTTAAAAGTTGTGAAACCTCAAGAAGCACTGGTTTTGACCCTCTTTGGTAACTATACTGGGACCATCAAAGAACCTGGTTTTTACTTTGTCAATCCCTTCAGTATAGCGGTCAATCCTGCAATCCACACTCGACTCGGACAAAGTGGTGATGTTAGCACAAAATCTCCTTTTTCAGGGATGAAATCATCAAATGGTAATGACGTAAATCTTGAAATTGGCAAGAAACAGATTTCCCTCAAAGTTATGACTTTAAGTAATTCTCGTCAAAAGATTAACGATTGCCTAGGGAACCCTGTTGAAATCGGAATCGCTGTTACTTGGAGAGTGGTCGATACGGCTAAAGCAGTCTTCAACGTAGATAACTACAAAGAATACCTGTCATTGCAGTGTGATAGCGCCCTTCGTAATATTGTTCGCATCTATCCTTACGATGTGTCTCCGAATGTGGATACTACAGGTGATGGGCAAGCCGATGAAGGAAGCCTCCGCGGTTCTAGTGAGATTGTAGCTAGTCGCATTCGTGAAGAAATCCAAAGTCGTGTAGAGGACGCTGGTTTGGAAATCCTTGAAGCACGTATTACTTACCTAGCTTATGCACCGGAAATTGCAGCTGTCATGCTTCAACGTCAACAAGCATCAGCCATTATTGATGCACGTAAGATGATTGTTGATGGCGCTGTAGGAATGGTTGAAATGGCACTAGAACGTCTCAATGAAGGAGAATTAGTAGAACTTGACGAAGAACGAAAAGCTGCTATGGTTTCAAATCTCCTAGTCGTTCTCTGTGGCAATCATGATGCACAACCAATTGTCAATACAGGAAGCCTTTATTAAAAATGGCAGAAGCTAAAAAAAAGCAGATTCCCCTTCGACTTTCGAATAAGTTATACGCTGCACTCGCATCATGGGCAGAAGATGACTTCCGATCAGTTAACGGGCAAATCGAATATCTTCTCACCGAATGTGTCAAACAACGAAAAAAAGACGGGAAATACGTCTCAGAAACCATTGATGAACCCTTCGAGATTGATATTTAATCTATTTTCCTATCCAGAATAGTGGATAGGAAAATTTTTTTATCTTTTTTTGTCAAGTAACTTTACTTTACAAAAAAGTTTTGATATACTATTAAAGTTGATGAAAATCAAACCTAACTGAATTTATATCTTAAAAGGAGAAATCAAAATGGCAGTACCTGCACGTCGCACTTCAAAAGCGAAGAAAAACAAACGTCGTACACACTACAAAGTAACAGCACCATCTGTAAACTTTGACGAAACTACTGGAGATTACTCACGTTCACACCGTGTATCACTTAAAGGATACTACAAAGGACGTAAGATCGCTAAAGCTGCATCAGCTGAATAATAGAAGGGAGATACCATGCGCGTAAATATTACACTTGAACACAAAGAATCTGGTGAACGCTTGTACCTTACTTCTAAAAACAAACGTAACACTCCAGACCGTCTTCAATTGAAGAAATACTCACCAAAACTTCGCAAGCACGTTGTGTTTACAGAAGTGAAGTAAGCATTCAATACGAATCAATACATAGGAAAAACGCTGAT
>NZ_JAPVZN010000007.1:0-130087 GCF_041432385.1 Streptococcus sp. 27098_8_91 | reverse complement strand
AAGGAGACGCTGTTGGGATACTACCCTTGTGTTATGGCCACTCTAACCCAGATAGGTGATCCCTATCGGAGACAGTGTCTGACGGGCAGTTTGACTGGGGCGGTCGCCTCCTAAAAGGTAACGGAGGCGCCCAAAGGTTCCCTCAGAATGGTTGGAAATCATTCGCAGAGTGTAAAGGTATAAGGGAGCTTGACTGCGAGAGCTACAACTCGAGCAGGGACGAAAGTCGGGCTTAGTGATCCGGTGGTTCCGTATGGAAGGGCCATCGCTCAACGGATAAAAGCTACCCTGGGGATAACAGGCTTATCTCCCCCAAGAGTTCACATCGACGGGGAGGTTTGGCACCTCGATGTCGGCTCGTCGCATCCTGGGGCTGTAGTCGGTCCCAAGGGTTGGGCTGTTCGCCCATTAAAGCGGCACGCGAGCTGGGTTCAGAACGTCGTGAGACAGTTCGGTCCCTATCCGTCGCGGGCGTAGGAAATTTGAGAGGATCTGCTCCTAGTACGAGAGGACCAGAGTGGACTTACCGCTGGTGTACCAGTTGTCTTGCCAAAGGCATCGCTGGGTAGCTATGTAGGGAAGGGATAAACGCTGAAAGCATCTAAGTGTGAAACCCACCTCAAGATGAGATTTCCCATGATTTTATATCAGTAAGAGCCCTGAGAGATGATCAGGTAGATAGGTTAGAAGTGGAAGTGTGGCGACACATGTAGCGGACTAATACTAATAGCTCGAGGACTTATCCAAAGTAACTGAGAATACGAAGTGTGAAGGTTTTCTTGGAATTTGATAGATATTCAATTTTGAGTAGGTATTACTCAAAGTTAAGTGACGATAGCCTAGGAGATACACCTGTACCCATGCCGAACACAGAAGTTAAGCCCTAGAACGCCGGAAGTAGTTGGGGGTTGCCCCCTGTGAGATAAGGAAGTCGCTTAGCTAAAGGGAGTTTAGCTCAGCTGGGAGAGCATCTGCCTTACAAGCAGAGGGTCAGCGGTTCGATCCCGTTAACTCCCATTTTAGCGGGTGTAGTTTAGTGGTAAAACTACAGCCTTCCAAGCTGTTGTCGCGAGTTCGATTCTCGTCACCCGCTTTGAACATATAGTTCATTTACCAAGTTGTTTAACTTGGGCGCGTAGCTCAGGTGGTTAGAGCGCACGCCTGATAAGCGTGAGGTCGGTGGTTCGAGTCCACTCGTGCCCATTGAAATATGGTCCGTTGGTCAAGGGGTTAAGACACCGCCTTTTCACGGCGGTAACACGGGTTCGAATCCCGTACGGACTATTTATTGGAGGATTACCCAAGTCCGGCTGAAGGGAACGGTCTTGAAAACCGTCAGGCGTGTAAAAGCGTGCGTGGGTTCGAATCCCACATCCTCCTTTATTATTAACGCGGGATGGAGCAGCTCGGTAGCTCGTCGGGCTCATAACCCGAAGGTCGTAGGTTCAAATCCTGCTCCCGCAATAAGGCTCGGTAGCTCAGTTGGTAGAGCAATGGATTGAAGCTCCATGTGTCGGCGGTTCGATTCCGTCTCGCGCCATTTAAATATTTTGGAAGGGTAGCGAAGAGGCTAAACGCGGCGGACTGTAAATCCGCTCCTTCGGGTTCGGGGGTTCGAATCCCTCCCCTTCCATAACCTTAACTACGGGCATAGTTTAAAGGTAGAACTAAGGTCTCCAAAACCTTCAGTGTGGGTTCAATTCCTACTGCCCGTGTTTTAAAATTATGGCGGGTGTGGTGAAGTGGTTAACACACCAGATTGTGGCTCTGGCATGCGTGGGTTCGATCCCCATCACTCGCCTATTTTATATTATTGGGGTATAGCCAAGCGGTAAGGCAAGGGACTTTGACTCCCTCATGCGTTGGTTCGAATCCAGCTACCCCAGTTACTATTTGCCGGCGTGGCGGAATTGGCAGACGCGCTGGACTCAAAATCCAGTGTCCGCAAGGACGTGCCGGTTCGACCCCGGCCGCCGGTATAGTATTAAAGACAAGGTTTTCGGACCTTGTCTTTTTCTTTTATTTGTTGAATTTGTAACGCTGAGTTACTTAAAATTACTAGTTTTATAACAAATCATCTAATTTATCCGCTAATTTTTGTTGCTTGCTTGGATACAAATGAGAGTATGTATCTATTGTTGTAGTTATAGAAGCATGTCCTAATCTTTCTTTTACGACAAGATAATCTTCTCCTTGGTTTATTAGTAGGGAAGCATGTGAATGCCTGAAGTCATGAATTCTTATTTTTTTTAAAGAACTATCTCTTTGTAATATTTTTTTATATTGTTTTTCGATTGAATCCTTAGTTATCGTAATCGGGCTATTTTGAAATATCTGTAGATCATCTAGGTTGGTTGTAAATTCTTTTAATCTTTCATGCTGTGTTTGCCTCCATTCTTCTAGTGTCTCCACTAGTTTGGTGTTCATGATGATTCTTCGGGTTCCAGCTTTTGTCTTTGTACTACTAATGTGTTCTTCACCTTTTTTAACGTATATTGATTTACTTACATGGATTGTATTTGTAGAAAACTCTATGTCCTTCCACGTTAGAGCAAGAGCTTCTCCGAGTCTTAGACCAGTAAAAAATAGAACTGTGAATAGTAATTTTATATTGTATTCATCGTTGCTAAATAGTGTTAAGAAATGCTTAAATTCTTTTACTGTCCAGAAATTTAATTTTACTTTTTCTATGGGTAATTTTTTCAGTAATCCTACGGGATGTTCCTTGTAAAATCCTTTTCTTAATCCAACATCCAGAATTTTCTTTAGTAAAATTATAATTTTATTAATAGTGTTTGGACTTAGCTTCTTTTCTGAGTTTTGAGTATTTTTATCTCTTAGATGTTCTCTGAATTGATAGATATCTTCATAAGTTAATTTAGCTACATCATCAACTTTTTCAAAATAGTTTTTTATATGCCTGTTATAGTTGTTTTCTTGTGTATCTATATAGCTTTGTTTTCTGTTGTTTATTCTATCCTCTTCTTTTAAGAGATCATAAAGGATATCAATTGATATTTTTGAGTTGAAACTTTTTTCTTTAAGTTCGACACTTCGTAAGTATTGTTCGGCCTCCAATGCTTCTTTTTTAGTTTTGAATCCTTTTCTTACAATTCTACGTTGTTTTAGAGATATTGGATTTATACCATTGGAAACATCAACAATCCAAGTTCCGTCTCTACTTTTACGTAAAGCCATAAGCTACGCTTCTTTCTGGAGTTCAATTCCTAATAGTTCTTCTGCGACACTGGCTGGAATTGTACCAATCCTTTTGTTATCGTAGATGTTAAAACCACGATTCACTAATAGTAATTTGCCGGTATGGATAATCTTTCTTGCAGTTCCTGGAGCAAATCCAAGTTCGATAAGGTCATCTTTTGTTACAGTTTTAATCATGTGATCTCCTTTTCTAATTAGATTAACTAAGGGGAGGATTAACTCCCCTTGTATTTTACTTATTTTTGTTTTACATCTACTAAATGGATAGCATCAGCCTTGTAATACATTGTCGTGCTAATCATAGTAGCTTGTAAATTGTCAAATGTAACTGGTACTTCATCCATTGCTTGGATATAGTCATTATCAACCAAGGCATCTGGATTGTCTACTGAGACTTGGGTTGATTTCTTTTTGAATTGTCCATCCTTGATTGTTACATTGTATTTCCAACCAATGATTTTATCGGTATTAAAACGTCTTTCGCTACCATCTCGGTTTTTGATAATTTCTCCGTTTGCATCTGCTCGGACTTCCGTTTCAAATTTTGGAATGACTTCATCCAATTCAAATTTTGTTCCAATGTTATTAAAATTCCAGTCATTTTGTGAAAGCATTTTTGCCATAGTTAATTTCTCCTTTTAATATTTTCTTTGATTGTGGGGATCAAATCCTCTCTTTTAAAGAGAATTGCCCTTTCTATTAATCCACTTGCTAAATCTGGTGGATATTCCATATTGTTGAGTGCGAGATAGTTAGCTTTCTCATACTCATGCAGTAAGTTATTGTCGTATAGAAATTTATACGCTTTTAGAATAGCTCCTGAACCTTTATAGGTAAACCATTCTAATTTTTGTTCCAGTTCTGTTTTTGGTTTTGAAATAATGATAGAGACAGGTTTTGAGTGACCTAAAAACTTTTCCCAAGATCTCAAAGGTTTTGAGAAATGGCTATCACTATAGAATCTCACTTTTTCTTTGAGATATCCCTTGGTAAAGTTGAGAAGATCTATTTCTGAATGCAACCATTCTTGAATGAAGTAGTGAGCTTTTTCTTTCCTAAGTTCTAACTCAGTTCTTATCCAATTTTCTATATACCGCTTGCTGATACCGAGCTTCTCAGCTCTTTCTAAGCGTTTATCGTAAATTCTAAGTCTTTCATCATCATTGGGTTTTCTCAAATATAAGGTCTGACCGATTGTTTCATCTCCGTAGGTATTGTAGTAGGTGCTTTTTCCATATATAAAGCGTTTCTTCTGACAAATCTTTAGAAGCTGATTAGGAGTGAAATAGGGTGTTTCATTAAAATCATCTATTGCAATATCAATTCGTCTTACTGAAAATTGATTGTAATTGTAGTAGAGGTTGTTCAGAAACTGTCTTTCGGACAGACTATTTGGATCTAATACCATATCTCTATAGAACTCGAGTGCCTGTCCTGACATGACAAGCATGTAGGACGACTCTTTCGCTCCATAGTAGATACGGATATTCCCATAATGAAGCTGGCTATCATAGTTATAGTATTTAAGGCTCCCTTTATTCTCAATAAATAGGTCATAGTCAAGAAATAGAATGTCTTCGATTATTTCTCTTGGCGAAAATTCAGTCTTATCAAACTGAATTTGAATCCAGTCAAATACAGAACGTAAATGTTCATTTTTTGCCATAGATTTTGATTCAACTTTTTGCCTAATTTTGTCACCCTTAAAATCTCTGAAACCCTTGGAAATACTGAATTCTTTCGATGGTACACCTAACTTGCAGAGGGTGGTGTTACTACACACCCTATCGGTCAAAAATGGTCCGTCCGCATCTACGCTCATTTTCGGCTTTCTGCCTCATGGCTCAGCCGAAAACTCGCTATTAGCCGAACCTATTTTTTGACCTCTCGTTAACAAACCCTAGTAAGCCGGTTTGCATCGACTCTTCAATATCTTGGATTTTCTTTTTTAGGTTGGAATTCTCAATTTTTATCAGTCGCATTTCTCGCTTAAATTCCTGTTTTAAGGCGCTCAGTTCATCGTAGAGCTCATCTATTACTTGGTTTAGGGATTCATGCTCATTGTCTGCTAGACTCCCAAATACGGCTTGTATAGCCTCTTTTAGACCTATTTCAAGTTTTAGTTTAGCTAACTTTTGAAATTGTCTAAGGTCTTCGTCTGTAAAATCATAGGCAACTGTATAACTTAATTGATGAGTTCTGGGATTTCTACTGATAGGAACTTTAATTTTCTTAAATTCCTTGCCACTTATCTCTTTAATCAGTTGAATCCAATTTTTAAGAGTAGAGGTAGAGTTTAGGCCAGAAATTTGATTGACTAACTCTTTATTGGTCATCTTTTTGTGAAACCTCCGAAATTTTCTTGTGCAACTGAAGAGTTTTCTGTGGTATAATTGTTACATAATATGTTTTGATCTTGGAACGAACGGCACATTTGTTTCAAGATTTTTTATTTTGTCGAATCTTACCTCCTTTATTAAAATTTTTTAAATCGACTACTAGTTACATACGCTTTTACCTCCTTTTATGCTATAATATTCTCAATGGAATATTCAATCTCAAAATAAATATTCCTTATGGAATAATTCTATTTTATACCGTTTGGAATATTTTGTCAAGCTAAAATATACGAATAAGAATATCTATAGGAGAATTATGTATACAGAGGATTATAAATTTTCAGAGAGGTTAAAAACTCTCAGAAAATCAAAAAAGTTAACTCAAGTACAAATATCGGAATTAATTGGAGTTCAACAAGGGACATATTCTCGGTGGGAGAATGGAACGTTAGAACCAGGATTAGAATTCGTTGTGAAATTGGCAAATATCTTTGGGACTACTACAGATTATTTGCTGGGACAAAAACCTTATTCAATTATCAGTAGTTTACCTCTAGAACAATTAGATCTTACCAATATTGCAAACTTTTCAAAGGATGAGTTTGATATTTTGAAACATTCAATAGCAGTTTCGGTGGCAAGAAATAAAATAAAGGCAACAGAACTAAAAGATAGAGTTATAGAAAAAAATCAGTTGTCAGAAAAAGATGCAGAACTTTTGAATAAGATTTTTGAAGAAGTTAAAACTTATTGGGAAAATTAGGAGGACGCTAGTCTTCAAAATTCCCTCCCAAAATGTGTCCAAAATATTGACAGAATTCTAGCTTTTCATTATAGTTCTTATGGAACTTTTTTTCTACAACAAAATAGGCTCCATAATATCCATAGGGGATTTACCCACTACAAATAGTATAGAGCCGGTTTTATTAATGTCCTGCATTTCCTAATAAGTTAACCATGACAACACCAATGATAATCAAAATTAAACCGATAATGCTATAAACATTTAGTGTTTCTTTGAAAATCATTACTGCGATAGAGGCTATCAAAACTAAACCGACAGCTGACCATGTTGCATAAGCTATTCCTACAGGAATTTTTTGCATTGCTAGTGATAAGAAATAGAAACAAACGCCATAGCTAAGTAGGGCAGAAACGGTTGGAATAGGCTTTGTAAAACCGTCTGATAATTTCAAAAGGTTAGTTCCCAATATCTCTCCTACAATGGCGATAAAAAGATAAAAGTATGACATGTCTTTAACCTCCTATATGTCATGTTTTTGCTCTAAGAGCTATTATAGCTATCCGTTTTTTATAAATCTTGGCACAAGTCATGAGAATTTGTAGTAAAACTGTGGCAGACACTTTTTCAGAACCAATAGCTGATAAGTTTAGTATATCATAAGATAAATTTTAAATAAAGTCTTGATTTATTTCAATGTCTTGCGTGGTCTCGATTTTACTGGTAAAATTACTTTTAAGAACTTTAAAAAAGAGGCTTCTATATTTGACAAAACAATGACTTGTTGTCCCGAATGTGGGCATCCTTTGGAGAAAAAATTTTTAAAAGATGAGGGAGATATTCCTTATTGTTCACAATGTGCGAGTTTTCGTTTTCCAGTCTTTAATACAGCAATTAGTGCGATTTTATTTAATGAAAAACATGATAAGATTCTCTTGATTAAGCAATATGACATGGCTGAGCATATTTTGCTAGCTGGTTATGTGTCTAATGATATTCACAACCAATTTCTACAATCATTAAAGACAATTAATTTAGCCTCTCTTATTACGGATATGGGTAATAAAATTGCACAAAACTAGTCCAAAACTCTTTTTAATAAGGAGTATACTTTCTAGCATTTTATAGTTACTAAAAAGTATCTAAACTTTGGAAGTGATACTAAGTTTTAAAAAATATTATGGAAAAAAAGCTTATAAAATCAATATTTCTGAGATTTAAAACTAATAATATTAGACTCAAAATCCAGTGTCCGCAAGGACGTGCCGGTTCGACCCCGGCCGCCGGTATAGTATGAAAGACAAGGTTTTCGGACCTTGTTTTTTTGTTGAATAATTTATTAAAATTTCACTAAAAAAGGTCTATACCATTTACAAATTGTTTTGAAAGGTTTATAATGTAATTGACATAATAAATAGTAGATTATTTCTTAAGGGGGTTATCATTATGCCTAAGTATATTAAAGCTGATCAATTTTTCTATCCACATGGTATTCGTCGTGGAGGTTATTTAGAACTTATTGATGGCAAGTTTGGTAAGCATGTTGAAGAGATTTCGGATGATGCAGAAATTTTAGACTACTCTGGTTACAGCATTGCACCTGGTCTCGTTGACACCCACATTCATGGTTTTGGTGGTGTGGATGTCATGGATAATAATATTGAAGGAACTCTTCATACGATGAGTGAAGGTCTTCTTAGCACAGGTGTTACTAGTTTCCTACCAACTACACTAACTTCATCATACGAACAATTGCTGGCTGTTACTGAAAACATTGGTGCACGCTATCAAGAAGCATCTGGTGCTAAGATTCGTGGTATCTATTTTGAAGGGCCATACTTTACTGAGGAATTTAAAGGAGCTCAAAACCCTGCTTACATGAAAGATCCACGTATGGATGAGTTCCGCGCTTGGCAGAAGGCTGCTAATGGTCTTCTTAATAAAATTGCTCTTGCACCTGAACGTGATGGGGTTGAGGACTTTGTACGTACTATTACTGGTGAAGGTGTAACTGTTGCTCTGGGTCACTCTAATGCTACATTTGATGAAGCTAAAAAAGCTGTTGATGCCGGGGCTAGTGTTTGGGTTCATGCCTATAATGGAATGCGTGGCTTAACACACCGCGAACTTGGTATGGTTGGTGCTATGTATGAGTTACCACACACTTATGCAGAATTGATTTGTGATGGTCATCACGTGGATCCTAAGGCTTGCGAAATTCTTCTTAAACAAAAAGGAACTGAAAATATTGCTCTTATTACCGACTGTATGACAGCAGGTGGTTTGCAAGATGGCGATTATATGTTAGGTGAATTTCCAGTTGTAGTTGCAAATGGGACTGCTCGCCTTAAATCTACAGGTAACTTGGCAGGTTCCATTCTCAAACTAAAAGATGGTCTCAAAAATGTAGTTGAATGGGGAATTGCAAATTCTCATGAAGCAGTCATGATGGCTAGTCTGAATCCAGCTAAATCAGTTCATATCGATGACGTCTGTGGACAAATCCGTGAAGGCTACGATGCTGACTTTATCGTTCTTGATAAGGATTTGGAATTGGTAGCAACTTACCTTGATGGTGAAAAACGTTATCAAGCATAATCTAAAAAGTAGAAACGACTTTAGTTTCTACTTTTTTAATAATTTTGTTATTTTTTTCACATATTACTTGATTTTCTGTTTGAAAAGGCTTACAATCATGATATAAACAATACAAATAAAAAAACGGAGGTAAGCTTTATGAAAGCCTATACTTATGTTAAACCAGGACTTGCTTCATTTGTTGATGTTGACAAACCGATTATTCGCAATCCAACAGATGCTATTGTGCGTATCGTTAAGACTACTATTTGTGGTACAGACCTTCATATTATTAAAGGCGATGTTCCTGCTTGTAAGAGTGGAACTATCTTAGGACATGAAGGAATTGGTATTGTAGAGGAAGTTGGAGCAGGAGTTTCAAACTTCAAAAAGGGTGATAAGGTTTTAATTTCTTGCGTTTGTGCATGTGGCAAGTGTTACTATTGTAAAAAAGGAATCTATGCTCACTGTGAAGACGAAGGTGGATGGATTTTTGGACATTTGATTGACGGTATGCAAGCAGAATATCTTCGTGTGCCTCATGCTGATAATACTCTTTATCATACTCCATCTGACTTGTCTGATGAAGCCTTAGTTATGTTATCTGATATCTTGCCAACTGGCTATGAAATTGGTGTCTTAAAAGGGAAAGTTGAGCCTGGCTGTAGTGTAGCTATCGTTGGTTCAGGGCCAGTTGGGTTGGCAGCTCTTTTGACGGCACAATTCTATTCACCAGCTAAATTGATTATGGTGGACCTAGACGATAACCGTTTGGATACTGCAGTTTCTTTCGGTGCTACTCATAAGATTAATTCTTCAGACCCTGAAAAAGCAATACAAGAAATTTATGATTTGACAGATGGTCGAGGTGTAGATGTCGCTATTGAGGCGGTAGGAATTCCTGCAACGTTTGATCTCTGTCAAAAGATTATCGGTGTAGGTGGAACAGTAGCCAACTGTGGTGTGCATGGTAAACCAGTTCAGTTTGATTTGGACACTCTTTGGATTCGTAACATTAATGTTACTACTGGGTTGGTTTCTACCAATACAACTCCTCAGCTTTTGAAAGCCTTAGAAAGTCATAAAATTGAACCTGAAAAATTGGTAACTCATTATTTCAAACTTAGTGAAATAGAAAAGGCCTATGAAGTATTTAGTAAGGCCGCCGATCATCATGCAATTAAAGTGATCATTGAAAACGATATTTCAGAAGGTTAATCTTGTTTTTAAATCCAGTTATTCGTTTTAGAATAGCTGGATTTTTTGAAAATGTTATATAATTCGTGAAAATGAGCAAAATTCTTTCATTGTTCTCAAAATTTCGCTATAATATACGGTACAAAGGAAGTTAATCTATGTATCGAGTTATAAAAATGTACGGAGATTTTGAACCGTGGTGGTTTATAGAAGGCTGGGAAGACGACGTCATTGCGAGCAAAAAATTTGATAACTATTATGACGCCTTGAAATATTATAAGTCTTGTTGGTTTGAGTTAGAAAAGGAGATTCCTCTTTACAAAAGTAGGGGAGACTTGATGACTATTTTTTGGGATCCAGAAGATAAACGCTGGTGTGAAGAATGCGATGAATTTCTTCAGCAATATCATTCCTTGGCTTTGTTGGAAGATGGTCAAGTCATTCCTGATGAAAAATTTAGACCTGGTTACGAAAAGCAGACTGGTTTAGAAATCCACCGTACTTGTCGCATAAAAAAAGAAGAAACAATTTTTTAATGAAGTTGTTTCTTCTTTTTTATATTTTCTTCGAATAGTAAGAATGAGGAGGAAGATATGGTACAAATACTTGCACAAGAATTGATTACACTGGCCAAAAAACAGGGAGCCCAGGACATCTATTTTATTCCTAAAGAAAAGATTTACGAGCTACATATGCGAGTTGGAGATGAGAGACATTTGATTAGCACCTATGACTTTGAAAAGTTGGGGGCCGTCATTAGTCATTTTAAGTTTATTGCGGGGATGAACGTTGGAGAAAAACGCCGTAGTCAGCTTGGTTCCTGTGATTATCAGCATGATGGTAAGCGTTCTTCACTACGTTTATCGACGGTAGGAGATTATCGTGGTCATGAGAGTCTAGTTATCCGGCTTTTGCATGATCAAGAACAAGAGTTGCGCTTCTGGTTTCAAGACCTTAAGGAACTGGAAAAGGGCTTTAGGCAACGCGGCCTTTATCTATTTGCAGGACCTGTAGGAAGTGGTAAAACTACTTTGATGCATGAATTAGCCAAGTCATTGTTTAAGGGTCGGCAGGTCATGTCCATTGAAGATCCAGTAGAAATTAAGCAGGAAGAGATGCTGCAATTACAGCTCAATGAAGCTATCGGACTGAGCTATGAAAACTTGATAAAACTTTCCCTACGACATCGTCCAGATCTTTTAATCATTGGAGAAATTCGAGATAGTGAAACAGCCCGTGCCGTTGTACGAGCTAGTCTGACAGGTGCCACGGTATTCTCGACAATCCATGCCAAGAGTGTTCGTGGGGTTTATGAGCGCCTCTTAGAACTTGGTGTCAGTGAAGATGAACTTGCAGTTGTTTTACAAGGTGTTTGTTACCAGAGACTAATCGGAGGAGGAGGAATCATTGACGTTGCAAATGGAAATTATCAAGAACACCAGGCAGAAAAGTGGAATGGACAAATTGACCAGCTTCTTAAAGAAGGACATATCACTGCCCTTCAAGCTGAAACGGAGAAAATTAGCTACCAGTAAGCAGAAGAAAATCATCACTCTCTTTAACAATTTATTTTCTAGTGGTTTTCACCTGGTAGAAATCATTTCCTTTCTAGATAGAAGTCTCTTGTTGGAAAAGGACTATGTATCGCAGATGCGTCTAGGACTTGCGCAGGGAAAGTCTTTTTCGGGAATGATGGGTCATTTAGGTTTCTCGAGTGCGATTGTCACGCAACTTTCATTGGCTGAAGTTCATGGAAATCTCCATTTGAGTTTGGGGAAAATTGAAGAATATTTGGATAATCTAGCTAAGGTCAAGAAGAAGTTAATCGAAGTTGCGACCTATCCAGTCATTTTGTTAGTTTTCTTACTGCTCATTATGATGGGTTTGCGTAATTATCTCTTGCCTCAACTGGATAGTAGCAACATAGCTACCTTAGTGATTAGTAACCTGCCACAGATTTTTCTTGGTATTACTCTATTGCTAGGTCTAGTATCTTTAACAGGACTGATATTCTACAGAAAATCTAGGAAGATACAAGTATTTTCTTTTCTAGCTAGAATCCCCTTTCTAGGTGTGTTTATTCAGTATTATCTAACTGCCTATTATGCTCGAGAATGGGGTAATATGATTGGTCAAGGTCTGGAGCTATCACAGATTTTCCAGATGATGCAGGAGCAAGGAAATCCTCTTTTTAGGGAAATAGGACAAGATTTAGATCAAGCCTTGCAAAATGGGCATGAATTTTCGAAAGTTGTGCAACATTATCCTTTCTTTAGAAGAGAGTTGGGTTTAATCATTGAATACGGAGAGGTCAAATCCAAACTGGGGAGCGAATTGGAAATCTATGCGGAAAAAACCTGGGAATCCTTCTTTACCCGAGTCAATCGGACCATGAACCTTGTTCAACCACTGGTCTTTATTTTTGTAGCCCTGCTAATCGTTTTATTGTATGCAGCTATGTTGCTGCCCATGTATCAAAATATGGAGGTTAATTTTTAGATGAAAAAAATGTTGATGAAATTAAAAGAAGCGAAGGCAAAAGCTTTCACTCTTGTAGAAATGTTGGTCGTATTGCTCATCATTAGTATTCTACTCTTACTGTTTGTGCCAAATCTTACTAAGCAAAAGGATGCAGTGAATGACAAGGGTAAAGCAGCTGTCGTCAAGGTGGTAGAAAGTCAAGCAGAACTGTATAGTCTGGATAAAAATGAAGATGCTAGTCTAAGCAAATTACAGGCAGATGGACGTATCACTGCTGAGCAAGCAAAAGCTTACAAAGAGTATCATGATAAACAAAAGACAAGTCAAACAGTTGCGGATTAGGGCTTTTACCATGCTAGAAAGTCTATTGGTTTTAGGGATAGTCAGCATTTTGGCTTTGGGTTTGTCAAGTTCAGTTCAATCCACTTTTGCAACTGTGGAAGAACAAATTTTCTTTATGGAGTTTGAGGAACTTTATCGAGAAACCCAGAAACGAAGTCTGGCTAGTCAACAAAAGATGAATTTAATATTAGAAGAGAGGAGTATTAGTAATGGCTATCAAAAGTTAGCCATTCCTAAAGGGATTCAGCTTCAGTCACATCAGTCAATAACATTTGATAAGGCTGGAGGTAGTTCATATCTGGTTAGCATCAGATTTCAAACAAGGAAAGAAGTGGTTCGCTACCAACTATATCTAGGAAATGGAAAGATTAAACGTATTTAAGAAGCAAAAAATTAAGGCGGTTATTTTACTGGAAGCAGTGATTTCACTAGCCATTTTTGCCAGTATTGCAACCCTCTTGCTGGGGCAGATTCAAGAAAGTAGAAAAAGAGAAGCAGAGCTTCTAAAACAGGAAGAAGTTTTGCGAGTGGCTCGTATGGCTTTGCAGACTGGACAAAAGCAGTTGACCGTCAATGGCCTTACGGTTCATGTTGTCTCGAATGAGCAAGGTTTGGAGGTACACCATGGAACGGAGAAATTACTGGCGATTCAAGACAAGTAGGGTCAGAGCTTTTACACTGTTAGAATCCTTGGTTGCCCTTATCGTTATTAGTGGTAGCTTGCTTCTTTTTCAATCTATGAGCCGACTCTTGATTTCAGAAGTTCGCTATCAGCAGAGAAGTGAGCAAAAAGAATGGCTTTTATTTGTAGATCAGCTAGAAGCAGAGCTGAATCGAGCCCAATTTGAAAAAGTGGAGAATGATAGGCTTTACCTCAAACAGGAAGGGAAGCCCATTTCCATGGGTAAATCAAAGTCAAATGATTTCCGGAAAACAGATGCTAGTGGACGTGGTTATCAACCCATGGTCTACGGTCTGAAATCAGCTCATATTTACCAAAAAGGGCAAAATGTCTATTTCAATTTTCAGTTTGAAAAGGGACTAGAGAGGGAGTTTATCTATCGTGTTGAAAAAGAAAAAAGTTAGAGCAGGAGTTCTCCTATACGCTATCACTATTGCTGGAATTTTTAGTCTTCTGTTGCAATTTTATCTGAACCGGCAAGTAGCTTATCATCAGGATTATGTCTTAAATAAAGAGAAACTGGTGGCTTATGCTATGGCTAAGAGAACCTATGAAAAAGCTACTTCTGAAAATGGAGAGCAGTCCTTTAATGTAGGGAAGTCAACTTATCGAAATGACGAAAAATTCTTCACAACGACTATTTCTACAGAAAAAAATCAATTTGAATTTCGTTTTCCACCTTTGAAAAAGACCGACGACAAAACGAAGAAAACAGAAAAAAAGTCTAAAGAAGGAAGTGAGGAGAAAAAAGAAGAACAGGTTAAAAAAGAGATGGCTATGTCTTCCAAATTAGCACCTTCAAAGAACGGCACAGAGTAGTTTGGACGAGGTTTTTGCTTGAAATCATGCTATAATAGATACATATGGAGGACGGAAAATGGCAAGTGTAAAATTGTATCTAGTGCGTCATGGGAAAACAATGTTTAATACGATTGGGCGTGCTCAAGGCTGGAGTGATACTCCCCTAACAGCTGAGGGAGAGCGAGGTATTCATGAATTGGGAATTGGCCTGCGTGAGTCTGGCTTAAAGTTTGAGCGTGCTTACTCGAGTGACTCAGGGCGGACCATTCAGACTATGGGAATTATCCTTGAGGAACTTGGTTTAACAGGGCAAATTCCTTATCGTATGGATAAGAGAATCCGTGAGTGGTGCTTTGGTAGCTTTGATGGTGCTTATGATGGGGACCTATTTATGGGCATCATTCCTCGTATCTTTAATGTCGATCATGTGCATCGTTTGTCCTATGCGGAACTAGCTGAAGGCTTGGTAGAAGTGGATACTGCAGGCTGGGCTGAAGGCTGGGAAAAACTAAGTGATCGCATCTGGGAAGGTTTTGAAGCCATTGCCAAGGAAATGGAAGCCAATGGTGGAGGAAGTGCTCTCGTTGTCAGTCATGGAATGACAATTGGAACTATTGTTTACCTCATTAACGGCATGCATCCACATGGTCTGGATAACGGAAGTGTGACGATTCTAGAGTACGAAGATGGTCAGTTCTCAGTCAAGATTGTTGGGGACCGTAGCTACCGTGAAATTGGACGAGCTCAATTAGACGAGCAAGCTAGTTCAGAACAATAAAATTCAGCACTAAATTTAGAAGAATTTTTAAAGGATTGATAGAATGCTAATGTCGTGCTTGCATAAGCTTGCGAGAGCTGAGTGCTTTGACAATAGCATTCTTTTTTGTTAGAATAGCATCAACATGAAAGCATAAGAAGGGACTGACAGAGTTGTCGTTCCCTTTTGTCTATCTTAGAAGGGGGAAATATGCTGTTTCAGAAAATAAAAACTTATAAATGGCAGGCACTGGCTTCCTTGGTCATGACAGGTCTAATGGTAACGAGTTCACTCTTGCAACCACGTTATTTGCAGGAGGTTTTAGAGGCACTGCTAACGGGTGATAATGAAGCTATTTATACTATCGGATTTTGGTTGATTCTTGTTGCCTTGATTGGTTTGATTGCAGGTGGCATCAATGTTGTGTTAGCAGCTTACATTGCTCAAGGAGTTTCGTCTGACTTGCGTGAAGATGCCTTTCGTAAGATTCAAACTTTTTCATACGCTAATATTGAGGAATTTAACGCAGGGAACCTTGTTGTTCGTATGACCAATGACATCAACCAGATTCAAAACGTAGTCATGATGACCTTCCAAATTCTCTTTCGACTACCACTTTTGTTTATCGGTTCCTTTATTCTAGCAGTTGTCACCCTACCTTCTCTATGGTGGGTGCTAGTTCTCATGGTCGTTCTGATTGTTGTCATAATGGGTTTTATGATGGGAGTTGTGGGACCACGCTTTGCAAAATTCCAGACCTTACTAGAGCGTATCAATGCCATTGCTAAAGAAAATTTGCGTGGTGTGCGTGTGGTTAAGTCTTTTGTCCGAGAAAAAGATCAGTTTGATAAATTTACGCAGGTGTCAGATGAATTGTTGGGAGAAAACCTTTATATCGGTTATGCCTTTTCTGTTATGCAACCTGCAATGATGTTGATTTCTTACGGGGCTGTTTTTCTCTCAATCTGGCTTGTAGCCGGTATGGCAGAGTCAGATCCATCGGTAGTTGGTTCCATTGCTTCCTTTGTGAACTATCTGAGTCAGATTATCTTTACCATCGTCATGGTTGGATTTTTGGGGAATTCAGTCACTCGTGCCATGATTTCCTTCCGTCGTATTCGTGAAATCCTGGATACAGAACCGGCTATGACCTTCAAGGATGTGGAAGATGAAGAATTGGAAGGAAGTCTCAGTTTTGAAAATGTGACCTTCACCTATCCAAATGATGCAGAACCTATCCTAAAAGATGTATCCTTCGATATCGCAGCTGGTGAAATGGTTGGGGTTGTCGGAGCAACTGGTGCAGGGAAATCAACCTTGGCTCAGTTGATTCCACGATTATTTGATCCTCAGCAAGGTTCGATCAAGATTGGTGGAAAGGACATTCGGACAGTTAGTGAAGGGACGCTTCGTAAGACGGTTTCTATCGTCCTACAAAGAGCCATTCTCTTTAGTGGAACCATCGCAGATAATCTCAGACAAGGTAAGGGAGATGCGACAGTTTCAGAAATGGAACGCGCGGCTCGCATCGCCCAGGCCAGTGAATTTATTAGTCGTATGGACTTGGCCTTTGAAAGTCCAGTTGAGGAACGTGGGACTAACTTTTCTGGTGGACAGAAGCAACGAATGTCTATTGCGCGTGGGATTGTCAGCAATCCTCGTATCTTGATTTTTGATGATTCAACCTCTGCACTTGATGCCAAATCGGAACGTTTGGTTCAAGAAGCCCTCAACAAGGATTTGAAGGGGACGACTACGATTATCATCGCACAAAAGATTAGCTCTGTTGTGCATGCTGATAAAATTTTAGTGCTTGACCAAGGTCGCTTGATTGGTCAAGGTAAACATGCTGACTTGGTTGCAACAAACCCAGTCTATCGTGAAATTTACGAAACGCAAAAAGGAAAGGAGGAGTAGGATGAAGACATTTGAATTTTTTTGGAACTATTTTAAAGTTTACAAGACATCCTTTATCGTTGTCATTGCTATGATTATCATTGCAACGGTAGCCCAAGCCCTCTTTCCAGTATTTGCAGGTCAAACAGTCACAGAGCTGGCTAACTTGGTTATAGCCTATCAAAATGGTAACCCAGATATGGTTTGGCAAAGTCTCCTAGGACTCATGGTCAATCTTGCCTATATTTTAATCGTTTTAGTAGTTTCTAGTCTTATCTATATGGTCTTGATGAGCCGCATTATTGCCGAATCGACAAATGAGATGCGTAAGGGACTTTTTGGCAAGCTTTCTCGCTTGACGGTTTCTTTCTTTGACCGCCATCAAGATGGGGATATCCTGTCACGTTTTACCAGTGATTTAGATAATATTCTCCAAGCTTTCAACGAAAGTTTAGTGTCTGTCATGACAAATATTGCCCTTTTTATTGGCTTGCTGATTGTCATGTTTGTAAAAAATGTCACTCTTGCTTTGATTACAATTGCTAGCACTCCGATAGCTGTTATTATGTTGATTGTCATTTTGAAATTGGCAAGAAAATATACCAATCTCCAACAGAAAGAAGTTGGGAAGCTCAATGCTTATATGGATGAGAGTATTTCGGGTCAGAAAGCCGTTATTGTTCAAGGTATTCAAGATGATGTGATTGCAGGTTTTGTTGAGCAAAACGAGCGTGTCCGTAAAGCAGCCTTTAAGGGCAGAATGTTTTCAGGAATTCTCTTTCCTGTCATGAACGGAATGAGCTTGGTCAACACAGCTATTGTTATTTTTGTCGGTTCAGCTGTCTTACTAAATGATCAGAATATCGAGACAGCAACTGCTCTGGGTTTGATTGTCATGTTTACCCAGTTTTCTCAGCAATATTACCAACCCATTATCCAATTAGCGGCGAGCTGGGGAAGTTTGCAACTGGCCTTTACAGGTGCAGAACGTATCCAAGAAATGTTTGATGCAGAAGAAGAAATTCGTCCTCAAGATGCTCCAGTTTTCACAGAATTGCGAGAGGGTGTGGAGATTCGCAAGGTAGACTTTTCCTACCTGCCAGGAAAACCCATTTTGAAAGATGTCAGCATTTCAGCGCCAAAAGGGAAGATGATTGCGGTTGTTGGTCCGACAGGGTCAGGGAAAACAACCATCATGAACTTAATCAATCGTTTTTATGATGTGGATGCAGGTAGTATCAGCTTTGATGGAACAGATATTCGCGAGTTTGATTTAGACAGTTTGCGAAGCAAGGTGGGAATTGTTCTACAGGATTCTGTTTTGTTTAGCGGAACTATTCGTGACAATATTCGATTTGGAGTACCAGATGCCAGTCAGGAAATGGTCGAAGCAGCAGCTAAGGCTACACACATCCATGACTACATCGAAAGCCTGCCAGATAAGTATGATACTTTGATTAATGATGACCAGAGCGTCTTCTCAACCGGTCAGAAGCAGTTGATTTCTATTGCTCGTACCTTGATGACAGATCCACAGGTCTTAATCTTGGATGAGGCAACATCAAACGTGGATACTGTAACAGAAAGCAAGATTCAAAATGCCATGGAAGCAATTGTAGCAGGAAGAACTAGTTTTGTGATTGCTCACCGCTTGAAAACCATTCTCAATGCGGATCAGATTATTGTTCTTAAGGATGGTGAGGTTATCGAACAAGGAAATCATCACGAATTACTCAAGCTTGGAGGCTTTTACTCCGAACTGTATCACAATCAATTTGTATTTGAATAATACTCTTCGAAAATCTCTTCAAACCACGTCAGCGTCCATCTGCAACCTCAAAATAGTATTTTGAGCTGCCTTCGTCAGTTCTATCCACAACCTCAAAACTGTGTTTTGAGCAACCTGCGGCTAGCTTCCTAGTTTGCTCTTTGATTTTCATTGAGTATAAGCAAAAAAGTTGTCCTAATTTTGGGCAACTTTTTCTGATAAAAAAATTTTATCACGGACTTAAAAAATACATATTAGACAGGAGTGGGCAAGGATGATAAGATAAGATTATCAATGGACAAGGAAAGGAAATCAGTGATGGCAAGAACAGTTGTTGGAGTAGCGGCAAACCTATGTCCTGTGGACGCAGAAGGAAAAAATATTCATTCATCAGTCTCTTGTAAATTTGCTGAGAGTATTCGTCAGGTTGGCGGACTTCCTTTGGTCATTCCGGTTGGTGATGAGTCGGTGGTCCATGACTATGTAGAAATGATTGATAAACTCATCTTGACTGGGGGACAAAATGTTCATCCTCAGTTTTATGGTGAGGAAAAAACAATTGATAGCGAGGACTATAACCTAACTCGCGACGAGTTTGAGCTAGCTCTTCTACAAGAAGCCTTGCGTCAGAACAAGCCAATCTTAGCCATTTGCCGTGGTGTTCAGCTTGTCAACGTTGCCTTTGGTGGGACACTCAATCAGGATATTGAAGGTCATTGGCAAGGCCTACCTTTTGGGACTTCACATTCCATTGAGACAGTGGATGGCAGTGTAGTGTCTAGATTATTTGGTAAAGAAAGTCAGGTTAATTCAGTGCATCGTCAGAGCATTAAAGATCTGGCACCCAATTTCCGTGTGACAGCTGTGGATCCACGTGATCAAACTGTTGAAGCAATTGAATCCATTGATGAGCACCGTATTATTGGTCTCCAGTGGCATCCAGAATTCTTGGTCAATGAAGAAGATGGCAACTTAGAATTATTTGAGTATTTATTGAATGAATTGTAACGACTAGAAATTTAGTCGTTTTTTTATTCATAGTTTACGAATCTTTATAGAATTGTATTTTTACGCAAACGTTTGAATTGTGATAAAAATTGGAAATTTTTAGTATAAAAACTTGAAAAAATTGTTAGTAAGCGTTATGATAGAAAAGAAGAAATTTTGGAGGAATACTATGTCACATATTAAATTTGATTATTCAAAAGTATTAGACAAATTTGTTGCACCACATGAAGTGGAATACATGCAAGCACAAGTTACAGCAGCAGACGAATTGATCCGTAAAGGAACTGGTGCTGGTAGCGACTTCTTGGGTTGGTTGGACCTTCCTGAAAACTACGACCGCGAAGAATTTGACCGCATCTTGAAAGCTGCTGAGCAAATCAAATCAGACAGCGATGTTTTGGTTGTTATCGGTATCGGTGGATCTTACCTTGGTGCTAAAGCAGCAATTGACTTCTTGAACCACCATTTTGCAAACTTGCAAACAAAAGAAGAACGTAAGGCTCCACAAATCCTTTACGCTGGAAACTCAATTTCATCTACTTACCTTGCTGACTTGGTAGAGTACGTTTCAGATAAAGATTTCTCAGTAAACGTGATTTCTAAATCAGGTACAACAACTGAACCAGCGATCGCTTTCCGTGTCTTCAAAGAACTTTTGGTTAAGAAATACGGACAAGAAGAAGCTAACAAACGTATCTACGCAACAACTGACCGCCAAAAAGGTGCTGTTAAGGTTGAAGCAGATGCTAACGGTTGGGAAACATTTGTTGTTCCAGATGATATCGGTGGACGCTTCTCAGTATTGACAGCAGTTGGATTGCTTCCAATCGCAGCCTCAGGTGCAGACATCAAAGCCCTTATGGAAGGTGCTAACGCAGCTCGTAAAGACTACACTTCAGATAAAATCTCTGAAAATGAAGCTTACCAATATGCTGCAGTGCGTAACATCCTTTACCGTAAAGGTTATGCAACTGAAATCTTGGTAAACTACGAGCCATCACTTCAATACTTCTCAGAATGGTGGAAACAATTGGCTGGTGAGTCAGAAGGAAAAGACCAAAAAGGAATTTACCCAACTTCAGCTAACTTCTCAACAGACTTGCACTCATTGGGTCAATTTATCCAAGAAGGAACTCGTATCATGTTTGAAACAGTTGTCCGTGTGGACAAACCACGTAAGAACGTGATTATCCCTACTTTGGAAGAAGATCTTGATGGACTTGGCTACCTCCAAGGAAAAGACGTTGACTTCGTAAACAAAAAAGCGACTGACGGTGTTCTTCTTGCCCACACTGATGGTGACGTACCAAACATGTACGTAACTCTTCCTGAGCAAGATGCCTTCACTCTTGGTTACACAATCTACTTCTTCGAATTGGCTATCGCCCTTTCAGGTTACTTGAATGCCATCAACCCATTTGACCAACCAGGTGTTGAAGCTTACAAACGTAACATGTTTGCCCTTCTTGGTAAACCAGGATTTGAAGAATTGAGTAAAGAACTCAACGCTCGTCTATAATAGGATATAAAAAGGGTGGTTTTACCACTCTTTTTGCTTTTTCTCGAAAAGAGAAATTGGACTCTGGCACGACTTGTGATATAATATAGAGAGCAAAAAGGCAGACGCCTAGAGACTTTATAGGAGAAAATATGTCAAAAGATATTCGTGTGCGTTATGCACCAAGTCCAACAGGACTATTACACATCGGTAATGCCCGTACAGCATTGTTTAACTACCTTTATGCACGTCATCATGGTGGAACTTTTATTATCCGTATCGAAGATACTGACCGTAAGCGCCACGTCGAAGATGGAGAACGTTCACAGCTTGAAAACCTTCGCTGGTTAGGCATGGATTGGGATGAAAGCCCAGAAACACATGAAAATTACCGCCAGTCTGAACGTTTGGACTTGTATCAAAAATACATCGACCAATTGCTAGCTGAAGGAAAAGCCTACAAATCTTATGTTACAGAAGAAGAGTTGGCAGCTGAACGCGAACGCCAAGAAGCAGCTGGCGAAACACCACGCTACATCAATGAATACCTTGGTATGAGCCAAGAAGAAAAAGCAGCTTACATCGCAGAACGTGAAGCCGCAGGTATTATCCCAACTGTTCGTTTGGCAGTTAATGAGTCTGGTATCTATAAGTGGCATGATATGGTCAAAGGTGATATCGAATTTGAAGGTGGCAATATCGGTGGGGACTGGGTTATCCAAAAGAAAGATGGCTACCCAACTTACAACTTTGCCGTTGTGATCGATGACCACGATATGCAAATTTCTCATGTTATTCGTGGAGATGACCACATTGCTAATACACCAAAACAACTTATGGTTTATGAGGCACTTGGTTGGGAAGCTCCAGAGTTCGGTCATATGACCTTGATCATCAACTCTGAAACTGGTAAGAAGTTGTCTAAACGTGACACCAACACCCTTCAGTTCATCGAAGATTATCGTAAGAAAGGCTACCTGCCAGAAGCAGTCTTTAACTTTATCGCTCTTCTTGGCTGGAACCCTGGTGGAGAAGACGAGATCTTCTCTCGTGAAGAACTCATTAAGCTCTTTGATGAAAACCGCCTCAGCAAGTCTCCAGCAGCCTTCGACCAGAAGAAAATGGACTGGATGAGCAATGAGTACATTAAGAATGCGGACCTTGAGACTATCTTTGAAATGGCTAAGCTATTCCTCGAAAAAGCAGGACGTTTGACAGACAAGGCTAAAAAATTGGTGGAACTCTACAAACCACAAATGAAGTCAGTTGACGAAATCGTTCCATTGACAGACCTTTTCTTCTCAGACTTCCCAGAATTGACAGAAGCTGAACGAGAAGTCATGGCTGGTGAAACAGTGCCAACGGTACTTGAAGCCTTCAAAGCCAAGCTTGAAGCTATGTCAGATGACGAGTTTGTGGTAGAAAATATCTTCCCACAAATCAAAGCAGTCCAAAAAGAAACAGGTATCAAAGGGAAGAATCTCTTCATGCCAATCCGTATCGCTGTTTCAGGTGAGATGCATGGTCCTGAATTGCCAGATACCATCTACTTGCTTGGACGTGAAAAATCAATCCAACACATTGAAAAAATGTTGGCTGAAATTGCGAAATAATCTGGCGAAATTAAATTTCGTTCTAGATATTTGTAGAAGTAAAAACTGAGAGAATCACATGGTTCTCTCTTTTCTATTGCCAAAGCAGAATCATATTTAATTAATACTCTTCGAAAATCTCTTCAAACCACGTCAGCTTTATCTGCAACCTCAAAGCCGTGCTTTGAGCAACCTGCGGCTAGCTTCCTAGTTTGCTCTTTGATTTTCATTGAGTATAAATTTTTAAGTGACGCTTTAAAAAGAGTTCTTTTTATATGTACTTATTTGAAAATGCAAAAGTTTTAGTGTATAATACTAAGTGACAGGGCAAGGGAAAGAAGTCAGTGATATGGTAAAATTCTTTACAAACAGACTCGAATTAGCCCAGACATCGTCTATGTTGTTTGTTGAGTCGACTTATTTTTTCTTTGCGTTTTGCTGGACACAGGAAGAAATTCATGAGTTCATGCAACTATCATCCATAACGATGCCTTCGTTTTCGATTCGAAGTTTATATGCGAGACTTTAGATTTAGATGTATGTCTTACTAGAGGTGCATATTTTTCTCTTTCTTCTCCCAAAAATAGAAAGAAATCGACCTTGCTCTGTTTACCTTGCGTTAAGCAAGGTTTTTTTGTGGAATAGTAGTGGGCGATTTACGATTTTTCTATCAAGTGGTATAATATTAACTATCCTGATGAATTGAGGAACTCAAATGAAAGAATTTAACAAATCAATCAAATTAGAGCATGTGGCTTATGATATTCGTGGACCAGTTCTTGAGGAAGCCATGCGTATGCGAGCAAATGGAGAAAAAATCCTCCGTTTGAATACAGGGAACCCAGCTGAGTTTGGTTTTACCGCACCAGATGAGGTTATCCATGATTTGATTATGAATGCGCGTGATAGTGAAGGTTATTCAGATTCAAAAGGTATCTTTTCAGCCCGCAAAGCTATTATGCAGTACTGTCAGCTCAAAAAATTCCCAAATGTAGGTATTGATGATATCTATCTTGGAAATGGTGTTAGTGAGCTAATTGTTATGTCCATGCAAGGTCTCTTGGACAATGGCGATGAAGTCTTGGTTCCAATGCCTGACTACCCACTTTGGACAGCTGCAGTTAGCTTGGCTGGAGGAAATGCCGTTCATTACGTCTGTGATGAAGAAGCTGAATGGTATCCAGACCTAGATGACATTAAGTCTAAGATTAGTTCAAATACTAAGGCTATCGTTTTAATCAATCCAAATAATCCAACGGGAGCCCTCTATCCCAAAGAACTCTTGTTAGATATTATTGAGATTGCTCGTCAAAATGACTTGATTATCTTTGCAGATGAAATCTACGACCGTATGGTTATGGATGGCAATGTCCACACACCAGTAGCTAGTTTGGCTCCAGACCTTTTCTGTGTTAGCATGAATGGTCTGTCTAAATCGCACCGTATCGCTGGTTTCCGTGTGGGTTGGATGGTCTTGTCTGGACCTAAACATCATGTAAAGGGCTATATTGAAGGTCTCAACATGCTTTCAAACATGCGCCTTTGTTCCAACGTCTTGGCTCAACAGGTTGTTCAAACTTCACTCGGTGGTCACCAATCGGTGGACGAATTGCTCTTGCCAGGTGGTCGTATCTACGAGCAAAGAAATTTCATTTATAATGCCATTCAAGATATTCCTGGTTTGTCAGCGGTTAAACCTAAAGCGGGTCTTTATATCTTCCCTAAAATTGATCGCAATATGTATCGTATCGATGATGATGAACAGTTTGTTCTTGATTTCTTGAAGCAAGAAAAAGTACTTTTGGTTCACGGACGAGGCTTTAACTGGAAAGAGCCAGATCACTTCCGTATCGTTTATCTGCCACGTGTAGATGAGTTAGCCCAAATCCAAGAAAAGATGACCCGTTTCTTGAAGCAGTATCGTAGATAAGAACGATCTAGGTTTCGAGTACAATCAGCAAATTTTATCTCAGAGAAATCAAATGTTTTGATGATTTTAACATTGTTTCTCTGAGTTTTTTCATGTTTTTAAAAAATGTATTGATTATCTGCAATATCCTGAGAAGTTTGAATCTGTTGATTTAGATAATGAAGTATCTGCGATTGAGCTTCTTTAATGTTGTGCATATAAATAAAAATGAAGCAAGAGTGAAAAATTGAATGGGATAGGGTAGACGAATAAAATGTTAACTACGAAAAAGATTATTGCAGAATTTGATAAAAGTTCTAATGATATTAAATTCCTTGAATTTAACAAAAAACTAACGGATAGTATAGAAAGACCACAAGAACTGAAGTTTATCTTAGAACATTTTTCTTATGTAACTGTGAATGGTTATTTAAAAATCTTGGGGAATGATTCAGAGAATGGATTCAGCTACTGTAATGAATTGTTTTCAAAATGTTATAACTCGAGTCGTTGTTTGATAGCTTATGATATCTTGGGTGGTCTATTTGCAATAAATATTGAAAAATTAAATGCAATAGAATATTTCGCTCCCGATACATTAGAATGGGAGGATTTGGAGATAGATTATAAGGACTTTTTATTTTGGGTGACGACAAATCAGTTAGACACATTTTATCAAGAACTGATAGTACCAGATTTGTTCACATTAGATTTATCGCTTGAATCAAATGAAGTTGTTTTGACCTATCCTTTTATTTGGTCAATGGAGTACACTCCATCAGGTGCAGATAGAAAAATAGTTCCCTTTAAAGAATTGTTAGAAATGAATGCTGATTTTTATAGACAGTTAAGGATGTGATAAATAAAGGGTACAATGCATGAAAAAGATATTTGAAATTAGTACATACAGTAAAATAGTATTAAATGGGAAATAATCATTAATGTAAACTGTTATTATTAAAGGCTTCCAAAGCAAAAAGCTTTTTTGTATAAATGTGTATTACGAATGTGTGACTGATAGACAAACATTAAAATATATGATAAACAAAAATAGAAAAAAATTAAAAGGAGAATTCTTATGTCAGCAATTTCATCAGTGGGCCTCACCTATTGCTTGACAAAAGAAGAAGGCAAATAGTGTAGATAACAAGTCTCACAATGAAATGAGGTCGGGCAAAAAGTCTTTAAAATAAAAGAAAAGCATATTATTAGATGTTTAAAAACCGTGATTTAACGCGATTCTTGAATTTTAAAATTTCGATGTATTGCAATAAAAATTAACCGAAAAACTACATTCTTTGTGAAATAAATTAGATGTTCGGATATATAGAGAAACGCTCTAGACAATATGACTAGAGCGTTTTTGTGTTGTTTTAAGAACGCATATAAATTTTAGTAACTTGTTATTTATTTTATCAATGTACATTTGGCAGAAAAAAAGAACACAGGACGAACTAATTCCTGTATTCCTAAAATAACTTAGAACAGAAATGACAATGCCGCAATTAATGCTATTATAGTGCAAATTATTTTTCCGACTTTTGCATGTTGTTTGAACAATTTATCAGAGAAAAGACTCAAAATAAGAGCAATCCAAAACACGGTAGTTCTTAAAATAAAAATAGTCATGGTCCATACTCCTTTCGTTATTTTACCAAGCCAATAATTAAGTTGAATAGCAATGAACTAATCTTCAAATATGTCCATCTGTCCTGGAGAAAGGTTTATTCTTTGATTATTAATCGGTTTCTCTATCTATCTTTATTATAGTACAAATACCTTTATTAAACAACTATATACTTATTCATTTGTACACCTTTGACAAGGATGGATGCTTACTTCGGACTTGCTACTAAAAAGGTAGCAAGTTCAACTCTCACTACCTTTTCTATCCTCTTCTTTTTTGAGAGCGCTTGAAATATGTTATAATAGTTCTAGATTATTTTTTTGGAGGCAAACCGTGGGAAATTTTATTGAGCTAGTCTTTCATCGTTTCTTTTTGGGGATGATTGCAACGGCTTATTTTTGGTTATTGACACTAGCAGGAGGTGTGGTTTTTGGTATAGCACCAGCTAGTGCGACTATCATGAGTTTATTTGCAGAACATGGCTATTCTTACCGTGCCTATGGTTTTAAAGAGGCTTGGACTCTTTATAAGAGCAATTTTGTAAAAAGCAATCTCAGTTTCTACACCTTTATGGGACTTGACTTGATCTTGATTTATGGTTTGTATCTCATGATCCAATTGCCGCATCAGACCATTATCCACTTGGCAGCAACCTTTCTAAATATTTTTTTGGTAGCCCTGGTATTTTTGGCTTATACAGTTTCTCTAAAATTACAAGTTTATTTTGACTTATCCTATCAAAATACCTTAAAGCTTGCCTTTATCGGAATTTTTATGAGCTTATCAGCAGTGGCTAAAGTTCTTCTTGGTAGCGTCTTGTTAGCCATTATTGGGTTTTATATGCCAGCCCTTATCATTTTTGTAGGGATTGGTATGTGGCATTTCTTTATTAGTGATTTATTGGAGCCTGTTTATGAAAGCATTCATGAAAAATTGGCGTCCAAATAGGATGAAACAGTTTTGGCTTCATTCACTCCTTCGAACCTATACTTGGGTGATGATTGTCATCATTGCTAGTTTTGCCCTGTTGATTTCCTATGTGAACTGGGATAGTCGAGAAAAAGAAGCAAGACAGGTTTCCCAGCGGGTCTTGACTCGGACAGTGAGTGAGGTTGAGTATTACTATCGAGAATCAGCGCGTTCAGCCCAAAGTTTAGTAGATAATCAAGCGCGAATCGAGGGAATCTATAAGTATTTTAGCCTCAGTACACCGGATTATTTCTACTGGCAACTGGAGCGTAAAGCATCGCCCTATATTTCGGTATCCATTTATGAAAATATCGATGACCTCTATGTGCGCAATGATTTTGTAACGGGTGTAGCCTTTGTCTTGCAAGACTCAACAGAAGTTTATGTATCGAAGAGGGACAATCGTAGTGGTTACAAGGTTTCTGCAGATGCCTTTAAGCCAGATGCCAATAGTTTCGCCATTCCCGTATCCGATCCAGTATCGGATCAAGCTCTTGGTGTTATTTATGTCTCTGTATCTTCCGATGTTTTTTATAAGGCTATTGACAATACCAGAGGAAATATCCCAATTGCTGTGAGCATCACCTCTCCTTTTGAAACGGATATGTTTCACCAAGGTGAAAAAAGTAATCGAGAGGAATGGTTGCAAGATGAGACAGCTCATGGTTATCAGGTTCAGGTTGCAGTTCCGAGGGATTATGTCCTTAGTGGGAGTATCTCTAGTTCGATTTTTATTCTTGCTTTGAGTCTCCTCTTTATCGTTATTTTATATGTAACCTTGAAAAAAACATTTTCGAAGTATCAAACCCAAGTTGTTGACCTAGTGGAAACAATCCATGATATTGCGGAGGGGGAACAAGGCAAAAGAATTGATCTTAAGAAGAAAGATCAGGAATTACTTTTAATCGCTGAAACGACAAATGACATGTTGGACCGACTGGAGAGAAATATCCACGATATTTACCAGCTGGAGCTGAGCCAAAAAGATGCAAATATGCGCGCCCTACAAGCTCAGATAAATCCACATTTTATGTATAATACTCTGGAGTTTCTACGGATGTACGCGGTCATGGAAAACCAAAATGAACTAGCGGATATTATCTACGAATTCAGTAGTCTCCTGCGTAACAACATCTCTGACGAACGAGAAACAACATTAAAGCAAGAAGTGGAATTTTGTCGGAAGTACAGTTATCTCTGTATGGTGCGTTATCCAAAATCCATTGCTTATGGATTTAAGATTGACCCTGGATTGGAAGAAATGCGCATTCCAAAATTCACCCTCCAACCCTTGGTGGAAAATTATTTTGCCCACGGAGTCGATCATCGACGTACAGATAATGTGATCAGTATCAAGGCTTTGAAAAAAGAAGGATATGTCGAAATCTTGGTAACCGATAATGGGCGTGGAATGCCTGCTGATAAGCTAGCAGAGATCCAGGACAAATTAGCTCAGAGAACCTTTGAACATACGGTGGATTATAGTGGGAAACGCCAGTCCATTGGGATTGTCAATGTGCATGAGCGCTTTGTACTCTACTTTGGCGACCGCTATGATATCAATGTAGAATCAGTTAAACAAGAAGGTGTTCGTTATCGAATTACTATTCAGGATGAGGAGAAAGGATAAAGATGTATAAAGTACTATTAGTGGACGACGAGTACATGATTACCGAAGGTCTCAAGCGTTTGATTCCTTTTGATAAATGGGATATGGAAGTCGTCGCTACAGCCAATCATGCTGACGACGCTCTTGACTATGTCCGAGAACATCCTGTGGATATTGTGATATCTGACGTCAACATGCCTGACAAGACAGGGCTTGAGATGATTGGGGAGATGAAGGAGTTGTTGCCAAATGCTTACTATATCCTCCTTTCAGGCTATCAAGAATTTGACTATGTAAAAAAAGCCATGAATCTCAATGTCGTTGATTATCTGGTCAAACCAGTCGATAAGGTTGAGCTTGAACGCTTGCTTGAAAAAATTGCCAGTCAGCTTGGTGAACAATCTCATGAGCCAGAAATATTGAGTCAGCAACTAGATGAAGAAGCATTCAAGGCTCATCTCAGCCAAAAAGAAAATTGGTGGATCGGACTTTCCAAGGAAAAACAAGGGAATTTTGTCATTCCTTACTACGTTCTGGGGCAAGATTGGCAAATTATCCTTGCAGATCAGGAATTTGAGGGCTTGTTGCTCATGCCTTTTGAAGCCCTTTATCAAGCCAACTTTGAAAAATGGAAGCGTGATGTTGAAAAGACACTCTTTTATGGTTCGGTCAATTTAGATCAGTCTGAAAGTCTCTTTTCTTACTACGAACCCATTTATCGAGTGATCATCCAGGGAAATCTTCAGCAGATTATTGATGAATTGACCTTGCTTGAGAAGATTGTCCTTGAAAATACACCAAGGGTATCCATTACCAAGCAGCTCTTTACCCAGTTTGTCATGGATGTTTTCCATCTTTTTGAACATCTGAAAGCAGACGACATGACAGATATTGTCAAGAACATTCATGCTATTACAACTTTTGAGGATTTAGTCGCTTATACCAAGGAGACCTTGACATCCTTCTTTGGTCAATACCGCATGAATGAAAATGTAGTTAGTGTGCTTGAAGTCATTGGTAGAGACTACAAAAAAGAACTTTCCCTCAAGGATATCAGTAAGGATCTCTTTATCAATCCCGTTTATTTGGGACAGCTAATCAAGAAGGAAACCAATTCCACCTTTGCTGAGCTTCTCAATAAGCAACGCATTAAGGCTGCCCAGCAGCTCTTGCTATCTACTAATGATAGTATCGAGGATATTTGCTATACGGTTGGTTACAGTAATGTTGGTTATTTCTATAAGGTCTTTCGAAAGCTGTGTGGGAAGTCTCCTAAAGCCTACCGTAAACAGGTGGAAGCAAACTTATAAGATTTGTTTTGCTTGTTAAAATATGCTATAATAAACTAAAAAACATAAGGGGGTTGCTTTGATGAAAAAGAAACCAATCTATCTATGGGTATTACTGATTTTTTCAGCCTTACTCTCAGCAATGTCACTATTTGGAATCATATCTCCAGTACCTACTGCGGAGGGTATGAGCAATCTAGAAACATCAGCATCAGGTGTTAATGCTACTTATGCTAAGGAGCTCGTTGATTACACCATTAAGGTATCGGAGCATGGCCATTCTGTCTTCAGCATTCTCTTGGTTGTCTTATCTGTTATTCTAGTTGTTGTGGCTTTGGTTTTCCTTATTCGTAAAAACCTTCAATTGGCTAACTACACTTATCTTGGTTATATCTTCGTTGCCATCGTTGGTTCTATCTACAACTTTATCGGCGTTCAGGATGCGGTTTCACTTTTTACAGATCCTAACATCCGTATGGGAGCGGAGCTTGGTGCCAAAGGTTCAGCCATTTTTGGGATCGTACTCAATGTTATCTTCCTAGCAATCGTCTTCTATAAAATGTGGCGTCAGCAAAAAGAATTAACAGAAGCTCAAGAAGAGGAAGAACTGGCCTAAGAGTTGACAAAGGATAACTATCAAGATACAATCTTGGTAGTTATTTTTTTGAATTCAAAAAAGAAGGAGGAGAGCATGAAAAAAATTTCCTTAGTCTATATCAGTCTGAGTGGGAATACCGAAAGTTTCGTCACACGTCTGAAGGCATACCTTTTAGAACAGTATGGGAACATTGAAGTGGAAAAGATCCATATTAAAGATTTGGTCAAGGAGGGAGAGAATTTCTTTGAGATGACCAATCCATATGTCGCTTTTCTACCAACTTATCTAGAAGGTGGCAATGGAGTTGACAATGGTGATGTGGAGATTTTGACCACTCCAGTAGGCGACTTTATCGCTTACGGTGACAATGCCAGCAAGTGTTTTGGTGTCGTAGGATCAGGCAATCGGAACTTTAACAACCAGTACTGTTTGACGGCTAAACAATACAGCCAACGCTTTGGTTTCCCTGTTCTAGCTGACTTTGAGATGCGTGGAATGCTGGGAGATATTAAAAAGGTTGCAGGAATTATCGCGGAACTCTATGAATTAGAAGTTTTGTAAGAGGCTAGATTTTCTGAGGAAGAGTTTTATTCCATGAATAAAGGATTTACTTAAAAAGGGGACAATCGAAATGAGTAAACTACAGAAATCATTTTTAAAGTATATAAAACGCAAACCAAGCTTCAAGGATATTATGCTTTGCAGTGCTTTGCTACTCTTAGCGATTGCTCTGCTACTGTTCTCTGAGAAAATTTTTGATGAAGATGCAGCACCATTTGGAACCATGGTATCCTTAGGGATTGTTATCCTGGTAGAAATCTTAGCTGTCAGAAATAAATAAAAAGACTCGAGAAATGCATCTCGAATCCTTTTTTTATTTTCTGATGTCTTCAACAATTTCTTTTGAAATCATAATTCCCAAACGATATCCTTTATTGATGTAGTCGATGACATCGTTGATGTTTTCTGTTGTTTGAATCTTTTCCTTGATAGTAGCGCGAAAAGATTCATCCTTTAACAGCTGTTCTTGTAGAAGTCTTTGTAGTTTTTCCTTTTCGTATTTGTTGATGAGAAAAAGAGCGACAAGACTGATGACAACTAAAATATAAGCATATTGGCTCATAAAATCTCTCCCTAAGTGATAAAGAAATTAATAGCAAGAGAAAAGCGAAAAAGATTTTTCGCTTTTCAAGTAATGACAATATAGAAATTAGGCAAGTGATCGCTAATCTAAAATAGTAGATGTAATGAACTCCGCCCCTAGTACCAAATAAAAGTCCGTAGAGGTTTAGGATCGGTTGCTTAGATCGCTCTGCAATTCAGTAACATTAAGATTGCTACATGAACCTAACCAAATCGATGTTATTGTTTATATGAATTAGTGAAGCGCCTAGCCAAATCCCTTATAGGATTTGGCGTTAGTTATTTAGACTGCATTACAATAAAGTGATTAAAAGCCTACGACATGAGCCTAACCAAATCGATATTATTTGGTTAGGTGAATTAGTGAAGCGTTTAGGCAATTCGCCATATAGCGATTGCCGTCAAGAGACTAGGAACTTTAGTTCCAGTCTCTTGTAACGAATCACATCTTCTCTGGTGCCTCTACACCCAGCAGACGAAGTGCTTCTTTGAGGACAACTGCTGTTGCATAGCTAAGAGCTAGGCGACTGTCGCGTTCTGGACTTTCATCCAAAATACGAGTGTGAGCGTAGTATTTATTGAAGGCTTGAGCCAAGTTGATTGCAAATTTAGCAATGATAGAAGGTTCAAAGTTATCTGCCGCACGGTTGATAATACGTGGGAAATCTTGGATGAGTTTAATGATTTCCCAGCTTTCAGGATCATTCAAGCTATAGTTGGCAGCTGTTTCTGGTTTGAAATCTGCTTTGCGTAAGATAGATTGGATACGAGCGTAAGCATATTGAACGTAAGGTCCAGTTTCCCCCTCAAAGGATACCATAGCCTCTAGGTCGAAATCGTATCCATTTGTACGGTCGGTCTTGAGGTCATAGAATTTAATGGCTCCAACCCCAACAGCATGCGCTACCTGGTCTTTATTTTCCAGTTCAGGATTTTTAGCCTCGATTTGGGCCTTGGCACGGCTAACTGCCTCTGCAACAGTAGGCTCTAGTAAGATGACATTCCCTTTACGAGTAGAGAGTTTCTTCCCTTCTTTTGTAACCAAACCAAAAGGAACATGAGTAATGTCTTCACTCCAGTCGTAGCCCATTTCTTTCAAGACAGCTTTGAGCTGTTTAAAGTGGGCAGATTGCTCTTGACCAACGACATAGATAGATTTGGCAAATTGGTATTCGTTTTTACGGTAAAGGGCTGCAGCCAAGTCACGTGTAATATAGAGAGTTGCACCATCAGATTTCTTGATAAGGGCTGGATGTTCAATTCCGTATTTCTCAAGATTGACAACTTGGGCCCCTTCTGACTCAACAAGAAGTCCTTTTTCAGAAAGAATGTCTACAACTGCATCCATCTTGTCATTGTAGAAGGCTTCCCCGTTGTAGCTGTCAAATTCGACTTGCAATTCATTGTAAAGGCGGTTAAATTCCACCAAACTTTCATCACGGAACCATTGCCAAAGTGCGAGAGCTTCCTCGTCTCCATTTTCCAGTTTACGGAACCATTCGCGTGCTTCTTCATCCAAACTTGGGTCATTTTCAGCTTCAGCATTGATACGAACGTAGAGTTTAAGAAGTTCATCAATTGGATGAGCTTTTACAGCCTCTTCGTCGCCCCATTTTTTGTAGGCAACAATCAGCATTCCAAACTGTTTACCCCAATCTCCCAAATGGTTGACCTTGACTGTTTGATAACCGATTTTTTGGAAAATATGTGACAAGCTATCTCCGATAACAGTTGAGCGTAGGTGGCCAATAGAAAATGGTTTAGCGATATTGGGACTAGACATGTCGATAACAACATTTTCTTGTTTGCCAATAGTTTGGTCAGCATAGTGTTCTTTTTCAGTGATAACAGCTTGCAATACTTGAGCAGAAATGGCAGATTTATCAAGGAAAAAGTTGACGTAAGGTCCTGTTGCAACAACCTTTTCAAAGGCTTGGCTGTTAATTTTTTCAGCCAGTTCAGCCGCAATCATTTGAGGTGCTTTACGTTCGACTTTTGCAAGTGAAAAAGCAGGGAAAGCAATGTCTCCCATTTCTGAGTTTTTAGGGGTTTCCAGTAAATTTAAAATAGCCTCTTGATCCAGACTGTCAATGACGCTAGCCAATTCGCTAGCGATCAATTGTTTTGTATTCATTATAAACTCCTTTGGACTTTTCTTCTATTTTATCACAATTTTGAGGAATGATAAGAATTTTTTTTGAAATATTCAGTTTTTTTGGTATAATGTTCTTATTAAATAGTTGTAAAATGTTATAAATATTCACTAGAGAGGATGTTATGAGAAAAAGAGAACGTCATCAGTTGATCAAGCAGATGATCACTGAGGAAAAATTAGGGACTCAAAAAGAGATCCAGGATCGGTTGGAAGCACGCAATGTTTTTGTGACGCAAACGACCTTGTCGCGTGACCTTCGCGAACTGGGCTTGACCAAGGTTAAGAAAAATGATAAGGTCTACTATGTACTAGCAAATGAGACAGAGAAGATTGACCTGGTTGAGTTTTTGTCCCATCATTTGGAAGGTGTAGCAAGAGCTGAGTTTACCTTAGTTTTGCACACTAAATTGGGTGAAGCCGCAGTTTTAGCCAATGTTGTCGATGCCAACAAGGATGAATGGATTTTAGGAACAGTTGCGGGTGCCAATACTCTCTTGGTAATCTGCCGAGATCAGCATGTTGCTAAACTCATGGAAGATCGTTTGTTAGATTTGATGAAGGATAGATAAGGAGGCTGGGACAAAAGTCCTAGCCTCTCAATTGCCTTTGGATTGTCGAGCAAGACGCAGTGGTTGAGTGGGTTCTACTACGCTAATTTCATCAGCTTTTACAACCCTACTCAACTGTGCGGAGGTGGGACGACGAAATCGAATTCTAACGAATTACCGATTTCTGTCCCACTCTCTATTTTTAACAAGGAGAGAATGGATGATGACAGAAAAATTATCACCTGGCATGCAACAGTATGTGGATATCAAAAAACAATATCCAGATGCTTTTTTGCTCTTTCGTATGGGTGATTTTTATGAGTTATTTTACGAAGATGCAGTCAATGCTGCCCAGATACTAGAAATATCACTAACCAGTCGCAATAAGAATGCTGACAATCCTATTCCCATGGCTGGAGTTCCTTATCACTCAGCACAACAGTACATTGATGTCCTAGTGGAGCGTGGCTACAAGGTTGCCATTGCTGAGCAGATGGAGGATCCTAAGCAGGCAGTAGGGGTTGTTAAGCGCGAGGTTGTGCAGGTGATTACCCCTGGTACAGTCGTTGACAGCAGTAAACCAGATAGTCAAAACAACTTTTTGGTGGCTATCGACCGTGACGGTCAGCAATTTGGTTTGGCATACATGGATCTAGTGACGGGTGATTTCTATGTGACAGGTTTATTGGATTTTACCCTGGTCTGTGGTGAAATCCGAAATCTTAAGGCCAGAGAAGTTGTCATTGGCTATGCTTTAACTGAAGAGGAAGAACAGATTCTCAGCCGTCAAATGAATTTGGTACTTTCCTATGAGCAAGAATCATTTGAAGACATCCATCTACTGGATCCATGCTTGGCGCCTATTGAACAATCTGCCAGCAGTAAGCTTCTTCAGTATGTTCATCGGACTCAGATGAGAGAGCTCAACCACTTGAAGCCAGTTGTCCGTTATGAAATTAAGGATTTCTTGCAGATGGATTATGCAACCAAGGCAAGTTTAGATCTAGTAGAAAATGCTCGTTCTGGCAAGAAACAAGGGAGTCTTTTCTGGTTACTAGATGAAACCAAGACTGCCATGGGGATGCGACTCCTACGTTCTTGGATCCACCGTCCCTTGATTGATAAGGATCGTATCCTTGAACGTCAGGAGGTTGTACAGGTCTTTCTGGATTATTTCTTTGAGCGTAGTGATTTGACGGAAAGCCTCAAGGGAGTCTACGATATCGAGCGTCTGGCCAGTCGCGTTTCTTTCGGGAAAAGCAATCCTAAAGACCTCTTGCAATTAGCGACTACCTTGGCCAGTGTTCCAAGGATTCGCACAATTTTAGAAGGAATGGAGCAACCAGCTCTAGCTTATCTGATTGAACAACTGGATGCTATCCCTGAGTTGGAAAGTCTTATTAGCGCAGCCATTGCGCCTGAAGCTCCTCATGTCATTACAGAAGGTGGCATTATTCGGACGGGCTTTGATGAGACCTTGGACAAGTATCGTCGGGTACTGAGAGAAGGAACTAGCTGGATTGCTGAAATTGAGGCTCAGGAAAGAGAAAACTCTGGCATCAGTACGCTCAAGATTGACTACAATAAAAAAGACGGTTACTATTTCCATGTCACCAACTCGCAGCTAGGTAATGTACCAGCCCACTTTTTCCGTAAGGCTACGCTGAAAAATTCAGAACGCTTTGGGACAGAGGAGTTGGCGCGTATCGAGGGAGAAATGTTAGAGGCGCGTGAGAAGTCAGCCAGCCTTGAATATGAAATCTTTATGCGTATCCGTGAAGAAGTTGGCAAGTATATCCAACGTCTACAAGCCCTGGCCCAAGGAATCGCTACTGTCGATGTCTTACAAGGACTAGCGGTGGTAGCAGAAAATCAGCACTTGATCCGCCCAGAGTTTGGTCAGGATTCGCGAATTGACATTCAAAAAGGTCGTCACGCTGTCGTTGAGAAGGTCATGGGAGCCCAAACCTATATTCCCAATAGTATCCAAATGGGTGAAGATACTAGCATCCAGCTGATTACAGGGCCTAATATGAGCGGGAAGTCAACCTATATGCGTCAGCTAGCTATGACAGCAGTTATGGCCCAGATGGGTTCTTATGTACCAGCAGAACGCGCCCACTTGCCAATTTTTGATGCAATTTTTACCCGTATTGGGGCAGCAGATGACTTGGTGTCTGGTCAGTCCACCTTTATGGTCGAGATGATGGAGGCCAATAATGCCATTGCGCATGCGACTGAGAAATCCCTCATTCTCTTTGATGAGCTAGGACGGGGAACTGCAACTTATGATGGGATGGCTTTAGCTCAGTCCATCATCGAATATATCCATGAGCACATCGGAGCCAAGACCCTCTTTGCAACTCACTATCATGAATTGACTAGCTTAGAATCTAGTCTGGAACATCTGGTTAATGTCCACGTGGCTACGCTTGAGCAAAATGGACAGGTTACCTTCCTTCACAAGATCGAAGCAGGACCAGCTGATAAATCATACGGTATTCACGTAGCTAAGATTGCAGGTTTACCGACAGATTTGCTAGTAAGGGCAGATGCAATATTAACGCAATTAGAGAACCAAGGTCAGGAAAGTCCTGCTCCAATGAAACAAACACATGCAGTTTCT
The DNA here is from genome assembly GCF_041432385.1 of Streptococcus sp. 27098_8_91. NCBI lineage: Bacteria > Bacillati > Bacillota > Bacilli > Lactobacillales > Streptococcaceae > Streptococcus > Streptococcus sp. 27098_8_91. The sequence goes on along the minus strand of NZ_JAPVZN010000007.1, from coordinate 92,715 downwards.
GAACAAATTTCCCTATTTGACTCGGCGGAAGAAAATCCTATTCTAGCAGAATTGGCTAAAGTAGATGTGTACAATATGACACCGATGCAGGCCATGAATCTATTGTTAGAATGGAAACAAAAATTATAAATCAAAACCCACTCAGTCCTGTGAGTGGGTTTCTGTTGTACTATTTCTTCTGAGCCAATAATTGGTTGATATGGGCAACCTTCTTTGATTCTCTTTTATAGAGAATCGCCCAGATGATGAGATAGACGATGGCAAACTCTGGGATGAGTTGAAGGATGAAAGTCCAGCGAAGTGGAAACCAACCTGCCAGAATTGCTAGAGGAACAAAACCTAATAGCATGAGGAAGAAGTGAGTGACAGTCGCACGAAGAAGGCTCCAGTCTTTGGCAAAGAGACGGCTACCAAAACTAAAGAGGACTCCGATAGCTGCCCAGATAATCGTAGAGTAGAGTAAGACCAGAGAACCATGGGCTTGATGCTCTCTCATGAATTGACCAACGGGAGATTCAGGGCTGAGAGGTGCGTAGTTGCTTGGTGAATAGATAAAAGAAAAGATAATAGATAGGATGAGGCCGATGAGGATACCAGTTGTGGCATCGTGGAAAATTTGTTTTTTCATAGTTCTAATTTCTCCTTTATGGTTTGGAGGTAACGACGAGATGAGTAGGTGAAACTGTCATTTTTTAGATAGATTTCAATCAAGCCGTTAGAGGTTAGTTTTAGATGGTTGATAGCATCAATGTTGACAATTTCAGATTGGGAAATTTGGATAAAGGAAGCAGGCAAAATGTCAACTGCTTGATAGAGACGGATATCAAGAGTATATGTCTGCTGATCAGTCTCGGCTAAGACCTTCCGATTTTCAATATAGATTCGTTGAATCTTACCAATCTGAATCAGGTAAACCTGATCTTGGAATTTTCCTTTCAGAGTTTCGTTTTGATCCAGTGATTGAACAAAGTTTTGAACTTTTTGAACTCTAGGTGACAAAGATGGTGCTTCTATGATGATTTGTTCTTCGGCGTATTGTTGATCAATGTCAAGTCTAACTTTCATAATTTCTCCTTTATAAATTTGTAATAGAGATCTCTTGCTTACAAATCTATTAAACATCATTTTGTTGACAATTACAAGAAGCTTTGTCTATGTGGTCGGTTGAAGAGTCTATCTGGTAGGCGAGCGTTTTCAACTAAATTTAAGAGCAAAGAAGTCAAAAAATAAGAAGAAATATATTGACAAAAATAGAAAAAACGTGGTACAATAATAGACGGTACTTTTTACTTTTGGTCTCTCAAGAGTGTACAGGGACGTGCTGACAAATGTTGCAAAAGTACACACAGATGATAGCTGTCACCAAGTGTATCATCACCAAAAATAAAAAAACACAGGAGAATGTAGATGCCTACAATTAACCAATTGGTTCGCAAACCGCGTAAATCAAAAGTAGAAAAATCTAAATCACCAGCTTTGAACGTTGGTTACAACAGTCATAAAAAAGTTCAAACAAACGTTTCTTCACCACAAAAACGTGGTGTTGCAACTCGTGTTGGAACAATGACACCTAAAAAACCTAACTCTGCCCTTCGTAAATTTGCTCGTGTACGTTTGAGCAACCTTATCGAAGTTACTGCCTACATCCCAGGTATCGGACACAACTTGCAAGAGCACAGTGTGGTGCTTCTTCGCGGTGGACGTGTAAAAGACCTTCCAGGGGTACGTTACCATATCGTCCGTGGTGCACTTGATACTGCAGGTGTTAACGATCGTAAACAAGGCCGTTCTAAATACGGTACTAAACGTCCGAAAAAAGCATAAGGAAAGGGGATAAAGAGAAATGAGTCGTAAAAATAGAGCTCCAAAACGTGACGTATTGCCAGATCCGCTTTACAATTCACAATTAGTTACTCGTCTTATCAACCGCGTTATGCTTGACGGTAAACGTGGTACAGCTGCTTCAATCGTTTACGGTGCTTTTGAACAAATCAAAGAAGTTACTGGTAACGATGCACTTGAAGTATTTGAAACAGCTATGGAAAACATCATGCCTGTACTTGAAGTACGTGCACGTCGTGTTGGTGGTTCTAACTACCAAGTCCCAGTTGAAGTTCGTCCAGAACGTCGTACAACACTTGGACTTCGTTGGTTGGTAACAATCGCTCGCCTTCGTGGTGAACACACAATGCAAGACCGTCTTGCAAAAGAAATCTTGGACGCTGCTAACAACACTGGTGCAGCAGTTAAGAAACGTGAAGACACTCACCGTATGGCTGAAGCTAACCGTGCCTTCGCACACTTCCGTTGGTAAGATTAAGATACTAAGGGCGTTAAAAAAGCGACTGAAAATTAGGAAGCTTGACGAAGAATCAACGATTCTAGGAAAGCTTATCTATTTTCCGAGCTTTTAGCCCGGGTTCAATTTAGCTCGGTCAGCTCTTAGCTACAACTCAACTTACCATTTCGTAAGTTGAAACCAACAATAACATGAAAACATTGAGAACGGGTGGGTCCTGCCTATCCGTTTTTATTGAAATCGTGTTATAATAGAATAGAAATAAAAAATATAGGAGAAACAAACCTCATGGCACGCGAATTTTCACTTGAAAAAACTCGTAATATCGGTATCATGGCTCACGTCGATGCTGGTAAAACAACTACAACTGAGCGTATCCTTTACTACACTGGTAAAATCCACAAAATCGGTGAAACTCACGAAGGTGCGTCACAAATGGACTGGATGGAGCAAGAGCAAGAACGTGGTATCACTATCACATCTGCTGCGACAACAGCTCAATGGAACAACCACCGCGTAAACATCATCGACACACCAGGACACGTGGACTTCACTATCGAAGTACAACGTTCTCTTCGTGTATTGGACGGTGCGGTTACAGTTCTTGACTCACAATCAGGTGTTGAGCCTCAAACTGAAACAGTTTGGCGTCAAGCAACTGAGTACGGAGTTCCTCGTATCGTATTTGCCAACAAAATGGATAAAATCGGTGCTGACTTCCTTTACTCAGTAAGCACACTTCACGATCGTCTTCAAGCAAATGCACACCCAATTCAATTGCCAATCGGTGCTGAGGATGACTTCCGTGGAATCATCGACTTGATCAAGATGAAAGCTGAAATCTATACTAATGACCTTGGTACAGATATCCTTGAAGAAGATATTCCAGCTGAATACCTTGACCAAGCTCAAGAATACCGTGAAAAATTGATCGAAGCAGTTGCTGAAACTGACGAAGAATTGATGATGAAATACCTCGAAGGTGAAGAAATCACTAACGAAGAATTGAAAGCTGGTATCCGTAAAGCGACTATCAACGTAGAATTCTTCCCAGTATTGTGTGGTTCTGCCTTCAAGAACAAAGGTGTTCAATTGATGCTTGATGCGGTTATCGACTACCTTCCAAGCCCACTTGACATCCCAGCGATCAAAGGTATCAACCCAGATACAGATGAAGAAGAAACTCGTCCTGCATCTGATGAAGAGCCATTTGCAGCTCTTGCCTTCAAGATCATGACTGACCCATTCGTAGGTCGTTTGACATTCTTCCGTGTTTATTCAGGTGTTCTTCAATCAGGTTCTTACGTATTGAACACTTCTAAAGGTAAACGTGAACGTATCGGACGTATCCTTCAAATGCACGCTAACAGCCGTCAAGAAATCGACACTGTTTACTCAGGTGATATCGCTGCTGCCGTTGGTTTGAAAGATACTACAACTGGTGACTCATTGACAGATGAAAAAGCTAAAATCATCCTTGAGTCAATCAACGTTCCAGAACCAGTTATCCAATTGATGGTTGAGCCTAAATCTAAAGCAGACCAAGACAAGATGGGTATCGCCCTTCAAAAATTGGCTGAAGAAGATCCAACATTCCGCGTTGAAACTAACGTTGAAACTGGTGAAACAGTTATCTCTGGTATGGGTGAGCTTCACCTTGACGTCCTTGTTGACCGTATGCGTCGTGAGTTCAAAGTTGAAGCGAACGTAGGTGCTCCTCAAGTATCTTACCGTGAAACATTCCGCGCTTCTACTCAAGCACGTGGATTCTTCAAACGTCAGTCTGGTGGTAAAGGTCAGTTCGGTGATGTATGGATTGAATTTACTCCAAACGAAGAAGGAAAAGGATTCGAATTCGAAAACGCAATCGTCGGTGGTGTGGTTCCTCGTGAATTTATCCCAGCGGTTGAAAAAGGTTTGGTAGAATCTATGGCTAACGGTGTTCTTGCTGGTTACCCAATGGTTGACGTTAAAGCTAAGCTTTACGATGGTTCATACCACGATGTCGACTCATCTGAAACTGCCTTCAAGATCGCTGCATCTCTTGCACTTAAAGAAGCTGCTAAGACTGCACAACCAGCTATCCTTGAACCAATGATGCTTGTAACAATCACTGTTCCAGAAGAAAATCTTGGTGATGTTATGGGTCACGTAACTGCTCGTCGTGGACGTGTAGATGGTATGGAAGCACACGGTAACAGCCAAATCGTTCGTGCTTACGTTCCACTTGCTGAAATGTTCGGTTATGCAACAGTTCTTCGTTCAGCATCTCAAGGACGTGGTACATTCATGATGGTATTTGACCACTACGAAGATGTACCTAAGTCAGTACAAGAAGAAATCATTAAGAAAAACAAAGGTGAAGAATAATTCATCGACACTTTAAAAGAAGTCACTTTGTGGCTTCTTTTTCTGTTTGGTAGAAATAGGTAAAAGTGCCTCAAATATGGTAAAATAGAAGGAGTATATTGTGAGGAAAATGGATGTCAACCACTTTTGAAATTTTAATGAATCAGTTGGGAATACCCGCTGAAATGAGAAATCATGAGGCCTTCTCTCAGGCTGAAATAGAACAAGTTATTGTTCATAAAAGAAGCAAAGTTTGGGAGTTTCGTTTTGTTTTTGAAAATATCTTGCCTTTTGAACTTTTTCTAGAGTTGAAAAGGGGCTTGAAAGAAGAATTCTCAAAAACTGGAAATCAGGCTAGTTTTGAGATAAAAACGAGAAATCAGGAATTTTCTAGAGAACTTTTACAAGCCTACTATCGAGAGGCTTTTTCGGATGGTCCTTGCGCTAGTCAAGGTTTTCGTTCTATATATCAGAATTTTCAGGTTCGCTTTGAAAATGACCAGTTAATCATTGAAGCTTCTGAAGCAGCAGATACTGAGCATTTTAGAAAAAATCATCTTCCAAATCTTAGCAAACAGCTGGAATTTTTTGGTTTTCCTAAACTTTCTTGCATCTTAGAAAAAAATGAAGATCTCACAAGGGAAGAACAAGAAGCCTTTCAGACGGAAAATCAAATGATTATTCAAGTAGCCAATGAAGAAACTCTTCGAGCTATGGAACAGTTAGAACAGATGGCCCCGCCTCCTCCAGTTGAGGACAAACCTGTATTTGATTTTCAAGCCAAAAAGGCAGCTGCAAAGCCAAAACTTGATAAGGCAGAGATTACTCCTATGATCGAGGTCAATACCGAAGAAAATAGATTGGTTTTTGAAGGAGTTGTCTTTGATGTTGAGCATAAGGTGACTAGAACAGGTCGTGTCTTGATTAACTTCAAGATGACGGACTATACTTCCAGTTTCTCTATGCAAAAATGGGTCAAGAATGAAGAAGAAGCGCAGAAGTTTGACATGATCAAGAAAAACTCTTGGCTCCGTGTTCGTGGGAATGTTGAGGTCAATAATTTCACGCGTGATTTGACCATGAATGTGCAAGATGTCCAGGAAGTCGTCCACTATGAACGGAAAGACTTGATGCCAGAGGGAGAACGTCGGGTTGAGTTCCATGCACATACCAATATGTCGACCATGGATGCTCTACCTGAAGTTGAAGAACTCGTTGCGAAAGCAGCCAAATGGGGACACAAGGCAGTGGCAATCACAGACCACGGGAATGTTCAATCCTTCCCTCATGGTTATAAGGCAGCCAAGAAAGCTGGTATTCAGCTCATTTATGGAATGGAAGCAAATATCGTTGAGGATCGTGTTCCTATCGTCTATAACGAAGTGGAGATGGATCTTTCTGAAGCTACCTATGTAGTCTTTGACGTGGAAACGACTGGTCTATCTGCTATCTATAATGACTTGATTCAGGTGGCGGCTTCCAAGATGTATAAGGGCAATATCGTAGCTGAATTTGATGAATTTATCAATCCTGGTCACCCCTTATCAGCCTTTACTACTGAATTGACAGGAATTACGGATGAGCATGTGAAAAATGCCAAACCCTTGGTTCAAGTTCTGAAAGAATTCCAAGAGTTTTGTAAGGATACCGTTCTTGTAGCCCACAATGCAACCTTTGACGTTGGCTTTATGAATGCCAACTACGAGCGTCACGGTCTGCCAAAAATCACTCAACCCGTCATCGATACGCTAGAATTCGCAAGAAATCTCTATCCTGAGTATAAACGTCATGGTCTAGGACCTTTGACTAAACGTTTTGGTGTTGCTCTAGAACACCACCACATGGCCAACTACGATGCGGAAGCAACTGGCCGTTTGCTCTTTATTTTTATCAAGGAAGTGGCAGAAAAACACGGTGTGACAGATTTGGCACGATTAAACCTTGATTTAATCAGTCCAGATTCTTATAAAAAAGCTCGAGTCAAGCATGCGACCATCTATGTGAAAAATCAGGTGGGCTTGAAAAATATCTTTAAGCTGGTTTCTCTGTCAAATACCCAGTATTTTGAAGGAGTTCCACGGATTCCACGTACAGTACTAGATGCCCATCGAGAAGGTTTAATCTTGGGTTCTGCTTGTACAGAAGGGGAAGTCTTTGATGCAGTCGTATCACAAGGTGTAGATGCGGCAGTCGAAGTTGCTAAATACTATGACTTTATCGAGGTGATGCCTCCTGCTATCTATGCACCTCTGATTGCCAAAGAGCAGGTCAAGGACATGGAAGAGCTCCAAACCATTATCAAGAGCTTGATAGAGGTTGGAGAACGTCTAGACAAGCCAGTTCTTGCGACAGGAAATGTCCACTATCTCGAACCTGAGGATGAAATTTATCGAGAAATCATCGTCCGCAGTCTAGGTCAGGGAGCCATGATTAACCGAACGATTGGTCACGGAGAAGCTGCCCAACCAGCTCCGCTACCGAAAGCGCATTTTAGAACGACTAATGAAATGTTGGATGAGTTTGCCTTTCTAGGGGAAGACTTGGCTCGTAAAATTGTCATTGAAAACACCAATTCTTTAGCAGAAATCTTTGAGCCTGTTGAGGTCGTTAAAGGTGACTTGTATACACCTTTCATTGACCAAGCCGAAGAAACAGTTGCTGAATTAACCTATAAAAAAGCCTTTGAAATCTATGGAAACCCACTCCCAGATATCGTTGATTTGCGGATTGAAAAAGAATTGACTTCTATCCTAGGGAATGGTTTCGCCGTGATTTATCTGGCTTCACAGATGCTAGTGCACCGTTCCAACGAACGGGGTTACTTGGTTGGTTCCCGTGGGTCTGTTGGATCCAGTTTCGTCGCGACCATGATTGGGATTACAGAGGTCAATCCTCTCTCTCCTCACTATGTCTGTGGTCAGTGTCAGTACAGTGAGTTTATCACGGATGGTTCCTACGGTTCAGGTTTTGATATGCCAAATAAAGACTGTCCAAACTGTGGCCACAAACTCAGCAAGAATGGACAGGATATTCCTTTCGAGACCTTCCTTGGTTTTGATGGGGACAAGGTTCCCGATATTGACTTGAACTTCTCGGGAGAAGATCAGCCTAGTGCTCACTTGGATGTTCGTGATATCTTTGGGGAAGAATATGCTTTCCGTGCAGGAACGGTTGGAACGGTGGCTGCTAAGACCGCCTATGGATTTGTTAAGGGTTACGAGCGTGACTATGGCAAGTTTTACCGTGAGGCTGAAGTAGAGCGCCTAGCCCAAGGAGCTGCCGGTGTCAAACGGACGACCGGTCAGCACCCAGGGGGAATCGTAGTTATTCCTAACTATATGGATGTCTATGACTTTACGCCTGTCCAGTATCCAGCGGATGACATGACGGCTGAATGGCAAACGACTCACTTTAACTTCCATGATATCGACGAGAACGTCCTCAAACTCGATGTACTGGGACATGATGATCCGACTATGATTCGAAAACTGCAGGACTTGTCTGGTATTGATCCCAATGAAATTCCTATGGATGATGAAGGCGTTATGGCTCTCTTTTCTGGGACTGATGTGCTTGGGGTAACACCTGAACAAATTGGAACGCCTACGGGGATGTTGGGGATTCCAGAGTTTGGAACCAACTTTGTCCGAGGGATGGTAGATGAAACGCATCCGACGACTTTTGCAGAATTGCTTCAGTTGTCAGGGTTGTCTCACGGAACCGACGTTTGGCTTGGCAATGCCCAGGATTTAATCAAGCAAGGAATTGCGGACCTGTCGACCGTTATCGGTTGTCGGGACGACATCATGGTTTACCTCATGCATGCTGGCCTTGAGCCTAAGATGGCCTTTACCATTATGGAACGGGTACGTAAGGGCTTGTGGCTCAAGATTTCCGAAGAGGAACGCAATGGTTATATTGAAGCCATGAAGGCTAATAAGGTGCCAGAGTGGTATATCGAATCCTGTGGGAAAATTAAGTACATGTTCCCTAAAGCCCATGCGGCAGCTTACGTTATGATGGCCTTGCGTGTGGCCTACTTCAAGGTTCACCATCCTATTTATTATTACTGTGCTTACTTCTCAATCCGCGCTAAGGCTTTTGATATCAAGACTATGGGTGCAGGCTTGGATGCTATCAAGCGCAGAATGGAAGAAATCTCTGAAAAACGGAAGAACAATGAAGCCTCTAATGTGGAGATTGACCTCTATACAACTCTTGAGATTGTTAATGAAATGTGGGAACGTGGTTTCAAGTTTGGAAAACTCGATCTCTATCGTAGTCAGGCGACAGAGTTCCTCATCGATGGGGATACCCTCATTCCGCCATTTGTAGCAATGGATGGTCTGGGAGAGAATGTTGCCAAGCAGTTAGTGCGAGCGCGTGAAGAGGGAGAATTCCTCTCTAAAACAGAATTGCGCAAGCGTGGTGGACTCTCATCAACCTTGGTTGAAAAGATGGATGAAATGGGCATTCTCGGCAATATGCCAGAGGACAACCAGTTGAGTCTGTTTGATGATTTGTTTTGATTTAAAGTCAACTTGTTCAAATAAGCCGACTAAGTTTCATCTAATTAGGACTTAACAGTAAAACCAGTAGAGATGATTTTTTATGATTTTCATTTCTACTGGTTTTTAGATATGATAGAATATAAGTAAGTTTTTATCCAAAGACTAAAACTTTAGGAAGCTATATATTGAAATTATCAAAAATGATTGCTATAAATTACTAATAATGATACTCTCAAACAAGAGTAAGCTTAATGGAAGTAGTGTTTGCTATACCTTAATAACTTTTCGATATGGAATGGAGATAAGTATGATTTTAGGTGAAACTTATAGGAAAATAAGAGAAGAAAAGGGGATTTCTATTTCTTCATTAGCAGGTGCTGAAATTTCAAAATCTCAAATATCTAGATTTGAATTAGGAGAAACAGAGATTTCTGTCTTTAAGTTATTGTATCTTCTTGAAAGAATAGGAGTAACACTAGAAGAATTTCTGCTTATCTGTAATCATTATCAACCTTCGGATTTTAATACCTTAATAGCTTCTGTTAAACAGGCCGCATATAATGAAGATGCTCAAGCATTACTAGATATGGTAGAGAAAGAAATAGAACTTTTTCATGAGACAAATTCTCATTACCATAAATTAAATGCTATTTTCATCGAAAGTATTGTTTCGGGAATGGATAAGAATCATCAATTGAGTCGTCAAGACGCCTCTTATCTTACAAACTATTTATTTTCCGTTGAAAACTGGGGTTATTACGAAACGCTCATCCTTGGAAATTGCTGTCGTGTTCTATCTCCAGATTTATTATTTAGATATGCCAAAGAGGCGCTCAAAAAAGGGAAGTTGTATAGTCCTATACCTAGAAATAGACAATCTCTCATTCAACTACTTCTCAATTCTTTGATTATAATGATTGAGAACGACTTATATGAGGAATCTTTATTTTTAAAACAGGCTACGAAGAATATATTAGCGGATTCCACAGATTTTTTTGAACAAACTATTTTGCTATATTTAGATGGATATTTGGAACTGAAATTCTATCATAATCAAAAATCACTTTTAAAAATCGAAGAAGCTTTAAAAATTTTCGAACTCTTCAATAAAACAATCTACAAAAATTACAAACAATACTTTGAGAAACACATCATTCATTTAGTAGACTAGGCCATTTATCTATAAGGTAATAACGTGATCAAACTCTTCCAATATTTTTGGACTTTGATCATGAGTAATGACAATAACAATTGCATCTCTAATGGATAGAATGTAGTCCATCATTGCTTTGGCTTTTATTGGATCAAGGTTGCTTGTAGGTTCATCAAATATATATACAGAATATGTTTTGACTAAAAACCTAGCTAAATCAATTCGTTGTTTTTCCCCTTCTGAAATAGTTTGATTTGATTGAGATAGATTCTTATTAAGAAATTCCTCATTAAAGCCTAAGGCTTTTCTTAATTTTTCAGTTAAATGAAGGTTTCTAGCCAATTTGATATTCTCTAGAATATTGCCTTCAATCAGAAAGTCATTTTTTTGCACAAACGCAATATCTTTATATAACTCCTCTGAGGGAATATCAATATTCTGTTTTCCGTTGATTTTTATTTCTCCATCATAAAGATTTTTTGGATAATAATTTAGTATTAATTTTACTAAAGTTGTTTTCCCAGTTCCTGAAGCACCGATAATCGCATAGCGCTTGCCTTTTTTAAATTCATAGGAAAAATGATCAAATAATATTCTATTTTCAATTTCATAATATAATTGGCTAATAGAAATGGTCGAAATATTATCACAATTAATTGTAGTTGTTTTATGAAAAATTTCATGATTCGTCTCATATAGATTTTCTTGGATATTATCAATAATGGACTTACAACTGTTGATTAAATTTTTATTGTAAAGAATAGATTGTAAAGGAGCAAAGACACCGTTTAATAATTGAATACTTGCTACGAGTAATCCAATAGTCAGTAAGTTATTTCTTACAAAAAAGATACCAGCAACCATACAGGATAGTTGAGAGCAAAAACTTAGTAAGGTTCCAGTAGTTGAAGCTATGTCTTTTAAAAATTGATAAGTTTTTCTGGACTCTTCAAATTCTAAACTGATTCCCTGAATTTTTTCTTGAATCCAGCTTTGAACATTTAATAACTTAATTTGTTCAAAACCATCAATAAAGTTTGTCATTTTTGATAAATAGTGATTATTTTGTAGGGAATAATTATTAGTTGCTTTAGTCATTAACTTTCCAGGAATTTGAGATAGAAAAATCGTTATACTAGACAATAAAAGAAAGACTAATGCTAATCGCCATTCTATATAAATAATAGCAACCACACTCATGATAAGGCTCCCTAAATTTGCGATTAGAGAGATTCTAGGAATCAATAAATTTTCTTGAATAAGGTCACTGTTTTTGGTGATATTATTTAAGAAATCTGAATGGTTACGGTTGTCAATTTGCTTAAATTCACGCGATAAATAATGTAATAAGAGACGCCTTTTTAGATCTAAAATAACTTTTTTTACATATTGGTTTTTAAGATAGGAATAGGAAGAAGAAATCAAGAACCACAGTAAAATCGAACTTACACAAATAGTGATATGAAAGAGTAATCCACTATTTGAATTAGATATACTATCAAGTATTCTTCCTAATTGCAGAGAGAAGAGTGTCATTAAAAGAGCACTTGTCAGACTTAATAAAATAAGCAAGAAATATAGTAATTTATATTGTTTCGTAATCTGGTTCATATTTTTCACCTCTTAATCTATGATAGCAACATTATATTCTAAAACTAAAACTCAGGCTGAGATCTCCCATATTTGGGACATTAATTTTATTTCTTTACTATATTTTAGCTTATAGCTATCCATTGTATATCCAATGAGTTTACATTAGCCGTCTTTTTTGTTAAAATAATAAATAGAAAGAAGGTGAGAATATGCCAAAGACGAGTATGAGCATCCGTCTGGATAGTGAGATTAAGGAGCAGGCCCAACAGGTTTTTAATCATTTAGGAATGGATATGACAACAGCTATCAATATTTTCCTTCGTCAGGCAATTCAATATCAGGGTTTGCCTTTTGCTGTTAGGCTTGATGAGAATCGGAAATTGCTCCAAGTACTAACGGATTTAGACCAAAATCGTAATATAAGTCAGTCTTTTGAATCAGTCTCAGACTTGATGGAGGACTTGCGTGCTTAAGATTCGTTACCATAAACAGTTTAAAAAAGATTTTAAGTTGGCTATGAAGCGTGGGTTGAAGGCAGAATTATTAGAAGAAGTATTGAATTTTTTAGTTCAAGAAAAAGAACTTCCTGCTAGATACCGCGATCATCAATTGACGACCTCCAAACATTTTAAAGGGGTTCGTGAGTGTCATATCCAATCAGATTGGCTTTTGGTCTATAAAATAGACAAGTCGGAATTGATTTTAAACTTGCTGAGGACAGGAAGTCATAGTGATTTATTTTAATGAATTTTAAGGGGGTTCTCATGAAACTAAGAATTTTTGCGGAAGACAAGCCAGCTGAGAAGGTATTTGAATATCAATTGGAACTTGCTGATCAGACAATTCTTTTGTCTACAGCACTCTTGTCAGGTGCTATTGCACTAGCAGGGCTACTCTCTGCTTTACATAAAAACTAAAAAATATAGAAAAGAGAAATAACATGGTTTTACCAAATTTTAAAGAAAATCTAGAAAAATACGCTAAGCTTTTGGTTGCAAATGGAGTGAACGTGCAACCTGGTCACACTTTGGCTCTCTCAATCGATGTGGAGCAACGTGAGTTGGCTCACTTGATCGTTAAAGAAGCCTATGCACTTGGAGCGCACGAAGTTATCGTTCAATGGGCAGATGACTTTGTAAACCGTGAGAAATTCCTTCACGCGCCGATGGAGCGTTTGGACAATGTACCAGAATACAAGATCGCTGAGATGAACTACCTTCTTGAAAACAAAGCAAGTCGTCTCGGTGTTCGTTCTTCTGATCCAGGTGCCTTGAACGGAGTAGATGCTGAAAAGCTCTCAGCTTCTGCTAAAGCTATGGGAATTGCCATGAAGCCAATGCGTATCGCAACTCAATCCAACAAGGTTAGCTGGACGGTTGCTGCTGCAGCTGGACTCGAGTGGGCCAAGAAGGTCTTTCCAAATGCTGCAAGCGACGAAGAAGCAGTGGATCTCCTTTGGGACCAAATCTTCAAGACTTGCCGTATCTACGAAGAAGATCCAGTTAAGGCTTGGGAAGAACATGCAGCTATCCTCAAGAGCAAGGCGGAAATGCTGAATAAAGAGCAATTCTCAGCCCTTCACTACACTGCTCCTGGAACTGACTTGACACTTGGCTTGCCTAAGAACCATGTCTGGGAATCTGCCGGAGCGATCAATGCTCAAGGCGAAGGTTTCTTGCCAAATATGCCAACAGAAGAAGTCTTTACAGCCCCTGACTTCCGTCGTGCAGATGGTTATGTAACGTCTACAAAACCTCTTAGCTACAATGGAAATATCATCGAAGGCATCAAGGTGACCTTTGAAAATGGTCAAATCGTTGATATTACAGCTGAAAAGGGTGACCAGGTTATGAAGGACCTCGTCTTTAAGAATGCTGGTGCGCGTGCCTTGGGTGAATGTGCTTTGGTACCAGATCCAAGCCCAATTTCTCAGTCAGGTATTACCTTCTTTAACACCCTTTTTGATGAAAATGCTTCTAACCACTTGGCTATTGGTGCAGCTTACGCAACTAGCGTTGTTGGTGGAGCTGAGATGAGCGAAGAAGAGCTGGAAGCTGCAGGTCTTAATCGTTCAGATGTTCACGTTGACTTTATGATTGGTTCTAACAAAATGGATATCGATGGTATCCGTGAGGATGGAACACGCGTACCACTCTTCCGCAATGGAGATTGGGCAATTTAAGGAGAATCTATGCTTGGAAGTATGTTTGTCGGTCTTTTAATCGGACTACTAGCAGGAGCTATCACCAATCGTGGCGAACGTATGGGATGCTTCGGGAAAATGTTTCTCGGCTGGATTGGTGCCTTTCTAGGACAGTTACTCTTTGGTTCTTGGGGACCAAGCCTAAGCGGTACAGCCATTATCCCATCAGTTCTCGGTGCCATGATTTTGCTAGCCATCTTCTGGGAAAGAGGAAGCTAAGTTTCGCTTTAGAAGGCAGATTAACTTTAAAGAATAAGAGAGAGGCTGGGACAAAAGTCCTAGCCTCTCAATTGTCTTTGGATTGTCGATCAAGACGCAGTGGTTGAGTGGCCTCTACTACGCTGATTTCATCAGCTTTTACAGCCCTACTCAACTGTGCGGAGGTGGGACGACGAAATCGAATTCTAACGAATTACCGATTTCTGTCCCACTCTCTCTTTTTAGGTCGCTCTATAAAGTCCTTTAAAAGCACTCATCTAAGCTTAGCAACAGAGCTTTCAGTGACTGGTTCTTTTTATATTGCCTCAAGTATGGTACAATAAAAGCATGAGAATTCAACAATTACACTATATTATCAAAATTGTAGAGACTGGTTCGATGAATGAAGCTGCCAAGCAACTCTTCATTACGCAACCTAGTCTGTCAAATGCAGTTCGTGACCTAGAAAATGAGATGGGGATTGAGATTTTTATCCGAAATCCTAAGGGAATCACCCTCACGCGTGATGGAATGGAGTTTCTATCTTATGCTCGTCAGGTTGTTGAGCAAACTCAACTTCTAGAAGAACGTTATAAAAACCCTATCGCTCATCGCGAGCTTTTTAGTGTGTCTTCGCAACACTATGCTTTTGTGGTCAATGCCTTTGTTTCCTTGCTCAAGAAGAGCGATATGGAAAAGTATGAGCTTTTTTTGCGTGAAACCAGAACCTGGGAGATTATCGACGACGTCAAGAACTTCCGCAGTGAAGTAGGAGTCCTCTTTTTAAATAGCTATAACCGAGATGTTCTTTCGAAGATGTTGGATGACAATCATCTAGTGGCCCATCCTCTCTTTACAGCGCAGCCCCATATCTTTGTCAGCAAGTCTAACCCACTTGCCAAAAAAGATAAGGTGCAGTTGGCAGACCTAGAAGACTTCCCTTACTTGAGCTATGACCAAGGAACCCATAATTCCTTCTACTTCTCAGAAGAGATTTTGTCACAAGAACACCACAAGAAATCTATCGTGGTTAGTGACCGTGCGACCTTGTTCAATCTCTTGATTGGTTTGGACGGCTATACCATCGCGACAGGTATCCTTAATAGTAATCTTAATGGAGACAATATTGTTTCTATTCCTCTAGATATTGATGATCCGATTGAGCTAGTTTATATCCAGCATGAAAAGACTAGCTTGTCTAAGATGGGTGAACGCTTCATCGAGTATTTGCTTGAAGAAGTTCGTTTTGATAGCTAATCGTAAGTACATTAGAAAAGAAAAGGAAATATGACTACAATGAATACAAATGATTTTGATTTTCACTTGCCTGAGGAGTTGATTGCACAAACACCTCTGGAAAAGCGCGATGCCTCTAAGCTCTTGATGGTCAATCGCCAGACTGGAGAATTTCAAGATCGCCATTTTCACTCCATTATTGAAATGCTAGAGCCAGGTGATGCCCTGGTGATGAATGATACCCGTGTATTACCAGCTCGACTTCATGGCCAAAAGGAAGAAACAGGTGGTCACGTTGAGCTCTTGCTCTTGAAAAATATAGCAGGAGACGAATGGGAAGTGTTGGCAAAACCTGCTAAACGTCTCAAGGTCGGCGCCCGTGTTGTCTTTGGTGATGGTCGACTAAGCGCAGTTGTGACCGAGGAATTAACTCATGGTGGCCGTATTGTCCGTTTTGAGTATGAAGGAATTTTCCTAGAAGTACTTGAAAGTCTTGGAGAAATGCCCTTGCCTCCTTATATCCATGAAAAGTTGGATGACCGTGAACGTTACCAGACAGTCTATGCTAAGGAGAGTGGCTCAGCTGCGGCGCCGACTGCAGGCCTGCATTTTACAAAGGAATTACTGGAAGAAATCCAGCAAAAAGGGGTTCACCTAGTCTACTTGACCTTGCACGTTGGGCTTGGGACCTTTAGACCTGTTTCAGTAGATAATTTGGATGAACATGAGATGCACTCAGAGTTTTACCAATTGTCTGAGGAAGCTGCAGCGACCTTGCGACAGGTCAAGGAAAATGGTGGCCGTGTCATTGCTGTGGGGACAACCTCTATCCGTACACTAGAGACTATCGGAAGCAAGTTTGACGGCCAAATCCAGGCCGATTCTGGCTGGACCAATATCTTTATCAAGCCTGGCTATGATTGGAAAGTGGTGGATGCTTTTTCTACTAATTTCCACTTGCCTAAATCAACATTGGTTATGCTCGTTTCTGCCTTTGCAGGCCGTGAATTGGTCCTCGAAGCCTATCAGCATGCTATCGATGAAAAATACCGTTTCTTTAGCTTTGGTGATGCCATGTTTATCTATTAAAAATAGAAGGGCTAATTCCTACTTGGATTAGCCTTTTTTGATGTCAATAGCTATTGAATTATATGGAAATAAATGATACACTGAAAACTACAGCTTAGCCTTCAAAAATATATGTAATTTCAGGCTAGGCATTTTAGATACAGATGAAACTGTATCATCATTTTAAAAGGAGATTATCATGAAAAAAACATTGCGCTACACCAGTCTTTCAGCTCTTGCCTTGTTGGCTGCTGTGACACTTGCTGCTTGTGGAGGAAATGCTGAAAAAACTACAGCATCTTCAAGCAAAGAGGCCTCATCCTCTAAAGTAACTAAGGAGTCATCAAGTAAAAAAGAAGCTAGTCAAAAAGAGGAGCAGAAGTCTGAGACGAGCCCATCAAGTTCCGCAAGCACTCAAACGGATAAGAAGGAAGAAAAGAAAAAATCGCCAGAAGCTTACGCAAAATTCCTTGGAACGTGGGAAAACTATGCTGGAACAACTGCTACAGTCACTGCTGATGGGATCGTGACCATTCAAAGTTCAAAAGGAACCTTCCAGTATGAAATGGGCCAAGTAGAGGAAAAAGATGGCTACTACTCAACAGGAATCCATCTTGTCGATGGTGGAGAAGGTGCACGCCTGATCTTTACCCCAGCAGGCGTAGCAAATGAATTGACTGGTACGGATGGCAGCCAAGACGTCTTGGCAATCGGCCAATCACCAAGCGACAAAGATAGTCATTTTTACCGTAATTAAGAATGAAAAAAGAAAAAGTGAGCCAAATCGACGGCTCGCTTTTTGAGTGGTGAAAAGTATGGATGAGATTGATTTGACAAGTAAAAAACCTTTAAGTAGCCGGTTGACCAAAAGTAGAACAGATACGAAAAAAAGCCTTGATTTCAAGGCTTTTTTCTGTTGATTAGATGCCCCTGCATAATTTTTGAAGAGTTTTCATGTTGAAAATAATCAAAACTATTGAAATAAGTAAAAAGTTGAATTATAGTGAGTATTGTGTCATAATAGGTAATATATAAATAATTAATGGAATGGATATAATTCTTTCCTACCTTTACAAGAAGGATTGGTTGCACCTTTTTTATCTAGCAATTATGGTTAGCTTTCAAGTTTAGCTAGTTTTTAAAAGCTCTGATTTCGACTCAATAAAACAAATTTCAGAAGTGCAAAAGACAAGATGGTGACATTGCTACAGTCAGTCGCCATGTCTTGCTGGCACAGGCTGTTTGTGCCGTCAGCTATTTACCAGTCAATTTGATCAAAGGGCTTAATTATTATTTTTGAAAGGTCTTTTATGGAAAAAATTCTTTCTTTAGGTCTGACAGGTAAGAAATTACTTGCTCAGGGGTTCTTGTTTGTTCTGCTAGGTCTCATCTTGATGGTCACGGGGACTTGGTTGCCAGTAAAGGTTATTCGACTGGTTCTGTTTTTAGCTTGGATAGCAACGGTCTTAGATTTAGTATTACGTATTTTCAAAAAAAGTCAGTCAACGGACACCTTGGGAGTTGCACTGGTTAAATTGTTAGTGCTGGGATATTTGCTTGGCTCCAATCTTGCGACGGATGTGCCGATTTATATTTTGGCTCTTGTGATTGGAGTTTATCAGATTTTTCATGCTAGTATTAACCTTGTCACCTATGTTCTCTACCGCAAAAACAAAATTCGACCTCGTTTTCGTCTCTTACTAGATGGACTCGTACTAGTTTTTCTTGGTGGGACTAGTCTTTTGTCCTCTACAGGAAATTCTGTCTTTCAACTCTTTGTATTAGGGGCTTATTTTTTCCTTTATGGTCTGTCCAATATCCGTGATGGTTTCTTGTTTGAGGAGGAAATTGGGAAAAACCATCTCAAACGTCGTGTAAGAATGAGCTTACCTATTGTCCTAGCCGCTCTCATCCCTGCAAGTACTTTAGCAAAAATCAACAAATTCATGCAGGAAAATGCTGATGAGAGAGAGGATATCCATCTTGGAATGGTGAAGTCTGGTAAGACAGCGGAGCTTGAAATTTTTGTTCATACAGCTGAGACCTCTCTGTTTTCGGCAATTGGTCATGTGGATATCTGCTATCAAGGCCGTGTTATTTCTTATGGCAACTATGATCCGTCTTCTGAGACCTTATTTGGCATGGTAGGAGATGGTGTCTTATATTTCTGTGATCGTGACAAGTACATTGACCTATGTAAACGTGAGAGTCAAAAAACGCTTTTTGGTTATGGGATAGATTTGACGCCTGAAATGGAAAAAGCAGTTCAGAAAAAGTTGGCTGAATTGAAACAACTGACGATTCCATGGGAGCCAAGTGCAGATAAAATCATGACAGGTGATGGTAAGGAAGACTACACCTACGCTTATAAAATCAGACATGAGACAGATGGGGAACTTTATAAATTTATCAAATCTAAGTTTAAATCCTACTTTGTCTTATCTACAAACTGTGTGCTCTTGGCTGATACCATAGTCGGTCAGGCTGGCACCGATATCCTCTCACCCAAAGGATTTATCGCTCCAGGAACTTACCAAGCCTACCTTAATCGAGAGTTTGAAAAACCAAATAGTATAGTCGTATCTAAACATGTTTATTAAGGAGAATTTATGAACTTAGTTAAAAAATATACTCCGTTAATCCTTTTTATAGGGCTGGTTGCTCTTGTAATTCTGAATGCATCGAGCTTTATATCAGGAGCAATCTCTCTCTTTGATGTAATATCAACCTTGATTTATGGTGCTGTTATTGCTTTTGTGCTTAATGTTCCTATGAAAAAAATTGAACAGTACTTAGTTAAATTGAAGGTAAAGGCAGAGTTGCGTCGTCCGATTGCCATGGTACTTGTTTTCCTAGCTCTTATCTTAATCGTGATTGCTCTTTTGGTTTTGGTGCTGCCAACCCTAGCCCAGACTATTAGTCAGCTGGGAACAGTCCTTTCAACAGTCCTTACTCAACTTGGGAAATTTCTAGGCAGCTCGGAATTTGTAACCAAAGACATGTTGTCAACTATCGTATCAGGCATACAGGGACAATCTAGTTCTATTAGCCAAGCTTTGATAGGTTTTTTATCAGGTCTGACTAGTAATATCGGCAATATTTTTTCAAGTTTGATGAATGCCTTTTTGATTATAGTCTTCACCTTTTCATTTTTATCCAGTAAGGAACATTTGGCAGCGATGACGAGTCGACTTCTAAAAGTTTTTCTTCCAGAGAAGGTGGTGATAAAGTTGACTTACATTGGACAAGTAGCACTAGAGACTTATGACCAATTTTTGATGAGTCAGCTGATTGAAGCAGTTATCATAGGAGTTATGATAGCGGTTGGTTACAGCATGTTTGGGATACCCTATGGAGTAATGACAGGTATCTTTGCAGGAGTGCTATCGTTCATTCCTTATGTAGGGCCTATGATTGCTTGTGTTGTGGGAGCGATTTTTATCTTCACAGTGAGTCCTACTCAAGCCTTACTTTCTCTTCTTCTATATCAAGTTATACAGCTGATTGAAGGAAACCTTATTTATCCAAAAGTTGTAGGTCAGTCTATTGGTTTACCAGCTATTTTCACGCTTGCGGCTGCTAGTATTGGAGGGAATCTTTTCGGACTACTTGGAATAATATTCTTTACCCCCGTATTTGCTGTTATCTATCGACTGGTTAAAGAATTTGTCGTTGCAAAGGAAAATCAGGTAGATTGAGAAAGACTGAATTTAATAAGATATACTAAGAAGAGAGTGAAAGATTCTCTTCTCTTTTATTTTTAAATACTTTTCTACAAAAAGCTATTAGACGTTAAAAAAAGCCTTGGTTTCAAGGCTTATTTCTGTTGATTTAGATGTGCCCCCTGCAGGGCTCGAACCTGCGCCCCATAGCTTAAGAGTCTACTGCTCTACCAACTGAGCTAAGGAGGCAACAGAAAAAGCTGAGAATGTAACTTCCCAGCTATTTTAATATGCCCAAAATGGCAGCTAGATTATTTACGAAAGGCATCAAGGATATAGGTGAAACCAACAATTAAAAATGCAAAGGCAACGACATAAACGACAAAGACACTTGTAGCTACTGGATTGAACAAAATCACTAGACCTAGTAAAAATGCAAGCAACGCTATCCACATGATATGGTTGCCAATAATAGGGAAAATCAATCCCAGACGATTGCCTTTAAAGAAAACTATAATGGCTTCTACAATTAACCAAATTCCTAAAATAGTTGGAATGACAACTGGCAGCGTCACAAAGCCATAGGCAACGAGGTAAAGAGCTAAGAGAAGATTAACAATCCCTTGGAAAAGATGAGCTGGTGAGCGAAGCTCTTTTGGTACAGAGAAATAGCCTAAAATAGCTGCTATAGAAGAAACCAGTAAACCAAATGCAATCCACCAGCTGTAAGCAACAAGATTAGCTACTGGGTTTGTAAATAGGAAAAGTCCTAAAAGGACAAAAACAACTCCTGCAAGGAATAGCGATAAACGATTAGAAAATTTCATTTCAATACCCCCTATATAGTATAGTTTGATAATAAAAATATTATACACCTTTTTAGAGGAAATATCAATAAACAAAATGGAAAATTTGGAAGTTTCAGTCTGATTTATGAAAAGAAAATCAGTTTTTATTATTTTGAAAATAAAAAGAGAAGATAAAATTTGTCTTCTCTACATGAAAATATTGTATGGCATCAAAGCAAAAGTAACTGGCTTTACACTATTTGTAAAGATGTAATTTGATTCAAAAAGAAAAGATAGATTTAAAATGTGGGACAAATGATGGGGTAAATCAGTTATAGACAAGCAAAAAAAGCCTTGATTTACAAGGCTTTTTCCTGTTGTATTTAGATGCCCCCTACAGTCGATTTAGAGTTAAAATAAGTAAAAATGAGTAACAAAAATATTGATAAATCAAGGTTTTGCCACTCTCTAAATCGTATGTTAAAATAAAAGGTAGAACAAAAGTAGAACAGATTATTATTTTTCTTCTTTATCACAAAATCTCCCTACGCTAGTAAGGAGATTTATTTTTTATTGTGATTTTTTGCGTTTACGGTATACAAGACCGATAGAAGATAAAGCTGTGATAATCGCAAGAGTAGCAGTATTAGTACGCTTTTCTCCTGTATTTGGAAGTTGCTTCTTAGATTCTGCTTGTACATTTGTATTTTTTGCAGGAGCTTGATATGTTTTATCGTCTTTAGTTCCCACTGTGGCTACATTAACAACCTTGTTCTGAGCCTTAGCATCCACAACATCAACTACTTTACCGTCAGCGTTAGTAATTTCTTTTGGTTGACCACCTGCGTTACGGATTTCTTCTGCTCTGTCTTTCAAAGCCTGCAAACGTTGTTGTTCAGCAAGGTATGCGTCATGGTCGGCTTTAAGTTGCTTGAAGTTCTCATATCTACGAGCCTTAGATTCTGCGATACTCTCAAGTCGAGCCAACTCTTCCTTAGCAGTCTCCAACTCAGCACGGAGTACACCAAGTTTAGCTTTAGCGTCAGTAAACTCTTTGTCCAAAACCTTAAGGACTTTATCACGCTCAGTAAGAGCGAGTTCGAGTACTGTATGAGTATCAGTAGCCTCTTTAGATGCTTCACGTTTACGAGCAAGGTCTTGACCAGCTGACTTACGAGCCAAGACTGCTACATCATGAGCCTTAGTAAGGACTTCCAATTCACCTTTGGCAGTTTCAAGAGATTGGTCAGCAGTAGATTGTTCAGCCTTAGCAGTCTCAAGAGCTGACTTAGCATCAGCAAGCGCCTTAGCCTTATCAGTAGCATTTGATTTAGCTAGAGCAAGTGATTCCTTAGCAGTTTGCAAAGCTTTAGTGTCCTGTGCTAGTTTGTCTTTAGCATCAGCAAGAGCCTTTTCAAGCGCTGGAACATCAATCTTGTTACCTAGCAAATCAGATAGATGAGTACGGGCATTAGCAAGAGCTGTTTCAGCGTTGGTGTAATCAGTTTGGGCTGACTTGACTACTGATTTAGCTTCTTGAGAGGCTTTGAGTGCGTTGTCATAAGTTGATTGAGCCAAGTCTAGTTTTTCTTGGAGTTTGGCAACTTTTTCGGCTGTGCTTGGGGCAGATACTACTGTCTTGTCAAAAGTTGAGCCATCTGAGATTACATTGTCTGAAGTACCCAAGTAGTGAATTTTTGTTACATCACCTTCGATATAATGAGTGCTTACACCTACATATTGGATAGATGACATAAATGGCTCTGGTTGATAACGAACCAACTGTTTTGCGTGCCCCCAACTAGCATGAGAGTCCCAGTAAAGCATAGAGTATACGTCGTTGTAGATAGCTTCCTTGATTTCTGCAACCGTAGTAAGTTTGTGAATATCATTACCAATAAGTTCTGAAAGAAGAACTTTGTTTTCTTCCCCTACACGATCAAGATTTTCTACATCGTGGTAATCAATCTCTTTAGATGTTCTAGCAACTTCGTGAGCAATTTTAATTGCACCCTTAGTTACTTTTACAGGATCTGTACCAAACTGTTGACGGATCTGGTTAATAAGGTCGGCTGCGAATAGAGATAACTCCTCCTCGACTGCCGAGTCAAGATTGTTTATGTCAACTTTAGTGTTTTGGTCTTTCTTAGTAGAGTTAAATGGTAAGTCAAAACGGTAAATCTCACCATCTTTAGTTAGAGTTACTTTACCTGCCTTTTGCAACTCCTTAATACCTTGTTCTTTCAATTTTTGAGAAAGTGCTTCTGGTTTGCCAGTAGTTAGGTACTCTTTAAGGAGTGACATATACTCTTGGCTTAGAGTGATAGTGTTGACTGCAACATCAGTGTTAGCAAGCTCTTCTTTGGCACGGTCAAGGTCGGCTTGGGCTGTAGTGACTACCTCATCTTTGTTAGATTGGTCAGCTTTAGCGTTGGCAAGGGCTGTAGTAGCTTGAGATAAAGTGGCTTCAGCACTAGATACCCCAGTTTGAGCGTCTTTGATAGCTTGGACTTTGTCGGTTTGAGCTTTTTTACCGTTATCAAGGTTAGCCTGAGCAGTCTCTACGGCTTGAGTATCATCTTTGACTTTGTTAGTAAGCGTAGCTACCTCTTTTTCAAGGGGAGCAACATCTGTAGTAGATGAAAGAGAATCTACTTTTTTCTGAGCGTCAGCTACCTTGTTAGCAGTATCAGTGGCAGTTTTCTCAGCATTAGATACTACCTTAGTTTGGTCAGCAACCTTTTCAGCAGTGTAAGATACAGACTTATCAGCGTCAGCTACAGTCTTTTCAGCTGTAGCAAGCTCACTTGCTTTTTTGTCAGCGTCAGACTTAGCCTCAGCTACCTTTTCAGGTGTAACAGACTTAGCCTCTTCTACTTTCTTAGTAGTATCAGCGATAGACTTTTCAGCATTAGCAATCGTTGCTTCAGTAGTTGAAACAACTTCTTTCTGCTTAGCTACATCCTGATTAGCTTTATCTGAGTCAGCCTTAGCCTTATCAACATCAGCTTGGCTAGGAACTTTAGGGACTACCTCGTCCTTAGCAACTACTTTAGTTGCAAGTTCATTAACTGCTACTTCGACCTCACTAGCAGATACCCCAGTAGATACCCCAAAAGCTGTAAGTGCTAAAGTAGAAACGACTGCGCCTGTGCGTAATTTCTTTCCGTGGCCTTGTGTCTTTGATTCCATCGTATAAACTCCTTTTGATAGTTTTATAGTCCTATTTTATCACACATTGTAGTATTTTAAAACTATATAACTGTTTTTTCTCTTTTTAAGTAGTTTTTAAAGGACACAAATTTCAGTATGATAGGATTTAAAGAGGTACTGAGATGACAAAAACGAACCTACAATCCTATATCAGCAAGCGAATCCGCCTATTGAGGTTACAAAAAAATATCACCCAACAGCAACTAGAGGAGCTGGCGGACTTACCGTTAAAATATACTTATAAATTAGAAAACCTTGAACCAAATATCAAAATCAAGACCCTTGAAAAAATCATGGATGCTCTGGATACAAATATAGAAAGTTTTTTTGACATTTCTCTGACAGAAAGTAATCCGCTGATAAATCAATTATTGTTTAAGCTGGAAAAATTAGCACCTAGTAAGCAAGAGAGGGTCACAAAACTTTTGATTGATTTCCTAGATGAGATAGAAAAATAAGCCGAGTCACATATAGCATGACTTGGCTTTTTTATATTCTATTTCAAGTAGTTATCAAATCCATTTCGCTCTCGTACGTCCTTGATAAAGCTCTCTATATTATCCCAATCCTCGTACTCATCAGCAATCCTAAATGTGTCAAGACGATTAGCTACTTGAGAAAATATTTCAATGTTCTCTAAGGATTCAAAGATCTTTTCAACTAAAGGTAGATATTCGAGAATTTTGGTTAGTAAGCTCTTATTTGCTAATAGCATAGGTAAAGCAAAATGACGATTGCTATCTTTTTTCATATTTTCTAGCAGTTTAGGAAATTCTTTATTTTCAATACGTTTTTCAATGATGTTTGAAACTTTATCCATCATTTTAGAATCATTTTTTTGAATAGCTTGGTAGATATTTTCAGCTAATTCAGCAAATTCTTCATTTTTCATGATAGTATTATAAGATTTTTCACTGATATATGCTTTAGCAGATGTCGGTATACCAAAGTAAATCTTTTCAAGAGTTTTAAAACCTACTTCACCATACAATTCATCTTCTACATATCTTAAGACAGCTTGGTAAGTATCAGTTTCTCCCTCTAACTCTTGATATTCTTTAAAACTATCTAGTTCTTCTACCAGATTCAAGACAACACATGCGATTAATAATTCTTCTTTATTCTTCATATTGAACTCCTTAATAATTTAAGATTGTACACATGATAACATTTTTGAGAGACAACTTCAATATCAGTTAGGGTAAGCTTTGAAAAGCCTATTAAATCAAGTTTTTTTGTTAGGGGTGACGATACAGGTTATATGATTTACTATGATACTGTAAGCTAATTCTTACAAAAAATCTTGTAATAAATTAAATTTGTCACACAGTAGCATTTTTGAAAGGAAATGTCAATAGCGATTAGGGAAGCTTTGAAAAGCCTATTAAATCAAGCTTTTTTGTTAGGGGTGACGATATGGGTTATATGATTTACTATAATACTGTAAGCTAGTTCTTACAAAAAATCTTGTTCGATTCTTAGCAAGTAAGAAAGTAGGTGATTATCATGTACTAAGAAATAGGTAGCAAAGATATTGACAAAAATTATTTCGCTTTGTCATCTAACTATAGAAATTTTGAGGATTTTTAAAAATGGAAATTTCGAAAATGGTAATTAAAGGTCAATGTCTAGGTGTCGGAGAATGGAAAGACTATACTACACAAGAGATATTTGGTTCTACTCTCGACCTAGGTTTTCGAACTGCAAACGGTAGATTTGCAATGCAATCTATTAAGGTTCAGAACATTGATTCACGAGATTTCGAATCTTATGTTGATTCTATTATTGAACTAGATCTGACAGATTGCACAGTATCAGCTTACAGTCAGGGTTCACGCTCTGTATTGTCTATTAGAGCAAAGAATGCAGAAGTGCAAGGGGTCATTGATTTATAGTATAACAGAGGAAGTTTTCACTTCCTCTGTCAGAAAGAAGGTAAACCATGTATACAATTTTATTCACCATCATTCTCAGTCTGTTATGGCTTTTTTATAAATACGTTGAAGTACAGCAAAGGAATATACAAGAAAAGATTCTCAATCTGTATATAGGTAACATCGAAACTGACATAGAGCAGGTTATAGAAAAGACAGCTTCCTTATCAGGGCAGAAGTTACTGCTTAATAATCGCTATATTCGGAATATTGGAAGTTCTGCAACACAAGATTCTCATGTTTGGAGCTTTCCCATTATGCTAGCTAGTAAGCCTGATAACGAAGAAGAAGGCTACATTCAGCAGGTGTTTTTAGTTCAACTTGACAAGTATATAAGGGGAACAAACTGCATGGCTCAATGGTCAGACAAGAACCACCGCCTGATAGTCAATCCAACTTTTGGAGATATTTTACGATATAACAATCAGTATCATATCAATCTGCAACTAGAGTTCTTATACAATTAAAAGGTGGTATAAAAGTGAAGTGTTTTAAAGACAAGAGACTATTTGACGAGGGATATTCATTTGATTGGGATATTCCTGTAGAGAGAGTCCCACACGCTTTGATAGTTGGTGCGAGTGGAGCTGGCAAGACATTTGCTACCAAGCTTTTTCTCGCCAGCTTTGCTTATTCCTACCCAGATAGTCAATTTTTAATAGCTGATTACAAGGCAGATTCAGATTTTGCGTTCTTAGAAAGTTCTCTAGCTTTTAAGAAGTTTGAGACTGTCTCAGAAATCCTATTTAAGGGTTTAGAGATTCTTGAGAAACGACAAAGAGGTCAAGATATTTCTCGTAATTTTATTTTGATTTGTTTTGATGAATTTAATGCTTGGCAGAACAGCCTGGACAGAAAAGCTCGTGAACAAGCAATTAAAGATTATACTCGTCTGATACAGTTAGGTCGTTCGTTTAAAATTTATGTAGTCGTTGCCCAACAAGATGCACATAAAAACTCTCTGAGCTTGTCTAGAGATTCTATAGGCACAGTTATAGCTTTAGGGAAACTATCTAAAGAAACTATATCCATGCTTTTTTCAGATGAGAAAGAGAGCATAATCTCTAATAATCCTAGAGGAGTAGGATATATGAAAATAGGTGGGAAAAGTAGTCGTCTTATAGTAGTGCCTAGTTATAAGATAATACCTATAGAGAGATTAATAAAAAAAGCAGTTGAACGATCCAATTGTTACTTTGAATAAAAAATTCCAGTTGTCTCACTGTAGCCGTGAGGCGAAGGTGGGGACAACTGGATAAATATCTTTAATGTGGGTAGTGTAATCACCCACGTTCCGTATAAAAATAGAAAGTAGAATAACTATGTACACAAGTTATGAAATTAAAAAAATTTTATCCGACAATGCAAAACGAAATGTCATTATGACCAGTATTGATGAAGTTACCTTTGTAATCAAACCAACCGAGGATACAATAGGTGAATATCCAGAAAGATGGAATCAAACAGCTCCACAGATTGCAGAGATAATCGCTGAAAAACTTAAATTGCCATTACTACTAGGAGATTATTCGCCTCCAGAACAAAGACTACCTGCAGGTTATACAGATGGTTTTGCTTTTAAAAATATGCCGTATTACTTTTCTATAGCTTGGCATTACAGAAATTTTACAATGGGTATTATTGTAAAATTTTCTGCATCTGCTTTATCTCACTACAAGCAAGTGTATAAGGAATATTATAATGAGGCTATTGATGTCAATATTATGGCTAAATTACTAAATGAAGAGTATTGGGAACTTAGATTAAGTCGTATAGACTTAGCAATAGATTATTTCAATTACGATATGACAGTAAATGAGCTTTATCAAGGAATAAAAAATAAACAAATTCTCATTTTAAACCATAATGGTAGAAAAAACATCTCTAATATTTCTGCACAAGAAGTTAATGGTGTAGCTCAGACTATCTATATAGGAAGTAAGAAAAAAAATATACAAACTCTATTGCGCATTTACAATAAATACCAGGAACAACTTGACAATCGTGGACGCTATGTTCACGTTGTGAACCTGTGTGATTCTTGGATACGTATGGAAGCTTCCTATAAAGGAACATATAGTAATCAAATTTTGGCATTGTTATTAACTATTAGTAACGCAAATGAACTTAGTCAATTGATAGTAAATAAGATGATTGATAAATATGGTTTCTACAATTCAGAAGATGGTTTACCTATTCCTTTTACAAAAGATTTGTTCGTAGGTTCAGGTCATTTTCCTGAATTAGAATCTCTTTCTTCAAGAAACAACTATTTATTAGCTACTGTTTCTTATATTATGAAAGGTAGTGGTTTCTTTCCATTGTTAAAAAAGATTGAGGAAATATGGGGGGTAGAAGCTCGTAATCATTTTATTATTCGTTTAATTCAAGAGTATGAGTGGAACTACATACCAAACCAAGATGTTGAGCTATGGCTTAACAAATTTAGCTCAGAACTCTCTCAATTAAATTATAAAGAGTATTTTGAAGATAGTTTTAAGCTATTCTATCAAAAAAACAATATCACTCCGAAACGACCTAAAAACAAAGAGTAATATTGTTTGAAAAATAGTATAGGGATGATTTTCATCATCTCTAGCTATTATCTCATAAAAAAGGAGAATTTTCTATGACTGAGATAAATAAAATTACTGTTGATTTAATCAATATAGAGATACAATTGCCAGAAGATAAAATTATCGTTGATAAAAAAGAATATGATAATTTAAAACATAATTCTTCTCAAGGTAGATATATGTCCTTATCTGATGTTCTACAACTTCTATCAGTTTCAAGACCGTGGTTACTTGATAATGTATTGAATAACTCAAAAATTCGGAAAGAAATTGATGTTGAATTAAATCCTAACGGATTTGTTAAATATCCTGAGAACCAAGGTGGACGCTATTTCTTTTTGGCGAGTAAAACCAAACAATGGTTTGAAGAAAACTTTAGAGAAATTATGGTATAATAGCCTTGGCAAAAACCTTGGTTATCTATTGAAAGAGGTAACTAATGGCAACTTTTAGACAACGTACAAAAGGTGGCACATGGGATTATAGAATTGTAGATAATAACAAAAAACTTGTTGCATTTAAAGGTGGCTTCAGAACTAAGAAGGAAGCAGAAAAAGAAGCTTTAGCTATTGAATTAAAGTTGATGTCAGGTGCAAAAATTAATTCGCAAGCTAGTTTATATGAGTTATGGGAAGAATGGTTTGATGTTGTTGTAAGACCACTTGGAAAAAGTGAATCAACGCTTTTTAAGCATAAGAAGAGAGGAGACTTGATAAAGGAACTTTTTCAAGATAGACCGGCAACTTCTATTCGTTTTAGTCAATATCAACGAGCTTTAAATTCATATGCTGAGAGGGTTACAAAAGATACTGTAGCAAGACTAAACTCAGAAATCCGAAAAGTCATTCAGTTTGCTCAACGTGACCAATTAGATATAGTTGATTTTACTGATGGTGCGATTATTTCAGGGATGAAGAAAAGCAAGACAACAGACGAAAAATATATTGACAATATTGAAGACTATTATAAGATTTTAGTTCATTTAAAAAGTCATCTTAATTACAGTAAATCTGTGATTCCTTATCTTTTGTTTGTTTCCTTTAAAACAGGGATGCGTTTCGGAGAGATTTTAGGTTTAACTTGGGATTGCATTGATTTTGAAAATCAAGTCATCCACACTTATAGGCGATACTATAATTATAAATGGAGACCACCCAAAACGGATACATCTGTTAGAGATGTGCCTATAGATGAAGAAACATCTGAGGTTTTGAAGTTATTAAAGAAAGAACAAAAGCTTGTATACAAGAATCAAGGTATTAAGGAAAAAGAAAATTTCCTTTTCTATGATGTTGTGTATGGAGTTCCTAGTAATAATGCAGTAAATCAAAGTTTGCAATCGCTACTAAAAAAACTAGAAATTTTTCCATATAATTTAACAGCTACGGGTATTAGACATACTTATGCTAGTATGTTACTTGCAAAAGGAATTGATATCTGGGTAGTTGCTCATGTAATGGGCCATAAAAATATAAAACAGGTAACAGAAACGTATGGTCATCTTTTGAAAGAGAAGAAAGAAAAAGAACATCAGATTATACGACATCTTTTAAGTGAGTATCCGTTGGTAGAACAAAAGTAGAACAGATAAGAAAAAAAGCCTTTAAATAAGGCTTTCTCCTGTTGATTTAGATGCCCCCTACAGGGATCGAACCTGTGACCCACGGATTAAGAGTCCGCTGCTCTGCCAGCTGAGCTAAGGAGGCAAAGAAAAAAGCTGTATTGGTGCCGAAACTTCACGGTTTGTATTGAACCCGCGCAATTAAGCAGGTGGGCAACTCGCTCTAACTGAAGCTGTTTCCGTGTGAGACGGCCTACATGCTGTTAGAAGACTTTTGTTTCCCTAATAATACAAAAAATAGTCGGTCAACACTTAAGTGTGAAGTCGTACACCACAGCGTTTCTATGTTTATATAATACCACTTTTTCAAAAAAAATCAAGAGGAAAGTGCAATTTTTTGAAAAGGATTTCAGATTTTTCGCAAACGGTCGATAGCTTCCTTTCTTTGAGCCAAAGCCCGTTCATATTTACCAGTATCTTCTGCTTGGAAATAGTGATGATTACGAATTTTTTCTGGTAGATAGTCTTGCTTGACCCAATTTCCAGGATAGTTGTGTGGATAGAGATAGTCTTGGGCATTCCCTAGTTCCTTGCTTCCGCTGTAGTGTCCATCACGCAGGTGTCGCGGAATAGGCAAGTGCCCTGATGTTTTGAGGTCAGCAAGTGCCTTATCCATAGCTACATAGGCTGAGTTGGATTTTGGAGAAAGGGCCAAATCAATCACGACATTGGCAATGAGAATGCGGGCTTCTGGGAACCCAATCTTCTGGGCAGCATCCAGAGCAGTCACGGTATGAATCTGGGCTTCAGGGTTGGCCAAACCGATATCTTCATAGGCGATAACGGCCAAGCGACGAGCGAGACTTGGCAGATCCCCAGCCTCAATCAAGCGGGCAGCATAGTGAAGACTGGCATCAACATCTGAGCCACGGATAGACTTTTGCAGGGCAGATAGAACATCATAGTGACCGTCTCCATCCTTGTCCATAGTGATGTAGCTTCTCTGAAGACTATTTTCCATGATGTCTAGAGTGATATGGCGAATGCCCTTATCATTCTCAGGGGTAGAAAGAACAGCCAAATCCAGTGAGTTAAAGGCAGAGCGCAGGTCTCCGTTTGTAGAGGTTGCGATGAAGTCCAGCGCATCCTCATCTAGTTCTACTGGAAAATCAAAACCACGCTCAGGGTTACTTAGAGCTATCTGTAGAGCCTCTTTGACTTCTTGGTTAGACAGAGGTTCCAACTCAAAAATTTGAACGCGACTGCGAATGGCAGGAGTGACAGAGAAGAAAGGATTTTCAGTTGTAGCGCCAATCATGATGACCAGTCCACTTTCCAAGAGAGGCAAGAGGAAGTCTTGCTTGGTTTTATCTAGTCTATGAATCTCGTCAAGGAGTAGTACAAGTCCACCTGAAAATTTAGCCTCTTCCGCAATTTCTTGCAGTCGCTTTTTACTATCAACTGTCGCATTGAAAGTTCGAAAGGCATACTTAGTAGTCCCAGCGATGGCTGAAGCAATACTGGTCTTGCCGATTCCAGGAGGTCCATATAGAATCATGGAGGACAGGCGGTTGGCTTCCACCATGCGACGGATGATTTTTCCTTGTCCGACCAGATGTTCCTGACCGATGACCTGATCGATGGTTTTAGGGCGCATGCGAAGTGCGAGATTGTCTGGCATAGCAGTCCTTTCTAACGTGGATTTTCTGATGTATATGTGGTAAGATGGTAGTATCTATTTTAGCATATTTCCGAGCAATCGGGGCGATTAAAGAGTCGCATAGAAAGAGGACAAAATGGCAACATACGGATTTTTAGATGTTTTAGAGGAAGAGTTGGAGAAGAATTTTCCCTTTGACTTTGAGATTAGTTGGGACAAGCGTAACCACGCGGTTGAAGTGAGTTTTCTATTGGAAGCGCAAAACGCTGCAGGTGTGGAGATGGTAGATGAAGACGGAGAGGTTTCGTCAGATGACATTCTCTTTGAGGAAGCAGTGCTTTTTTACAATCCTGCCAAATCAACAGTCAATGAGGAAGACTATTTGACGGTTATTCCTTACCTACCTAAAAAAGGTTTTTCTCGTGAATTTTTAGCTTATTTTGCTCTATTCCTTAAAGACACTGCCGAGGTTGGACTAGATGCCCTCATGGACTTTTTGGAAGACCCAGAAGCAGAAGAATTCGTCATGGAATGGAACCAAGAAGTCTTTGAAGAAGGAAAAGTTGGCTTGGAAGAGGGAGAGTTTTATCCTTATCCGAGATACTAGGAGTTGGTTGGAGATTTTATGAAAAAAATTGGGACTTATTTGATCTATGTGCTAGCTTTTGTCTTTATTATGCTGGCTTTTGCTTGTGGAACCATCGCATTTGCAGAGTTGGGGTATTCCGCAGTTTTAGTCTTTACTTTTGGTTATGCCTTCGCTCTTTTAAGCATGTATGTAATCTTTATTCTTCATGAGTTGGGTCATGCTTTTTGTGGCTACTTGACAGGCTATCGGCTGGTGGCTTTTGGATTAGGACATTTTCTTTTGACCAAAAAGTCAGGTAGGTTTCATCTTAGTCGAACAGCCGTTCTGAAAAATGTTGGTGCTCAGTATATTGGACTGAAAGAAGATGAAAGCGATCAAAGAATCATCCTGATGCTATCAGGAGGTTTGCTGGTTCATCTCGGCTTGATGTTATTGGCGATATTGTTTGGATTTTTGACAAGAAGCTGGTATTTTGCAGGCACTTGGATTTTTTTGAATTTGTCTTTCTTCCTAAACAATGCTTTGCCAGTCGGGATCACCGATGGAGCGAAAATTTGGGAATTGCGACAACACCCTGAAAATACCAAATACGCCTACTTGGTATTGAGACATTCTGCCCAAACTTTGCTTGCTCCTCAAGAGTATGACTTGAAAGACTTTATTATGCCTGTTCATGAACGGGCGAGAGGGAGTTTTGCAGAAAGTGTTCAGACTCTTCAGGGATTGGTATTCATATTGGATGATAATATGGAGCTTGCAAAGCAACTGCTTCAGTCTGTGTTAGAGAAAACAGATAATCCAATGTCTAAAACTATTTCTCAATTATACCTTCTTCAAATTGCTCTGATAGAAGGAGATAATAAGAAAGCGGACCAATATGCAAGTATTCGAGGGGTCAAATCCTTTTTATCTCTAAAAACAGCAGATATGCAGGTCATTCAAGCTTGGTATCAATTTAAAGTAAAGAAAGATGTAGTTCAAACTCACAAGGCTATGAAGCTTGCTAGACAGAAAATGAATAGCAGCCGGATGTTACGGGATGAGAAAAGCTATTATCAAAACTGGTTAGCCGAGCTGGAAAAGGAATTAACCGAAGGAGTCTAATATGGAACTAGAAATTTCTGATTTCACAGGCTGCAAGATTGCTTTGTTTTGTGGGGATAAGCTCTTGACTATCTTACGCGATGATAAGGCAAGCATTCCCTGGCCCAATATGTGGGAACTGCCCGGTGGTGGACGCGAAGGTAATGAAAGTCCTTTTGAGTGTGCGGCGCGTGAAGTTTATGAAGAACTGGGAATTCATTTGACTGAGGATTGTCTGCTTTGGAGTAAGTTTTATCCAAGTATGCTTTTTGCGGATAAACAATCTGTATTTCTAGTCGGCCAGTTGACACAGGATCAGTTTGACAGTATCACCTTTGGAGATGAAGGACAGAGCTATCAGCTCATGAATGTCGAGGAATTTCTTAGTTCCAGTCAAGTTGTCCCTCAGTTGCAGGATAGAGTGAGAGATTATATGGAGGAAAGTTTATGATAACACTTGTTCGAGCGGGAGCAGAGGATTTAGAAACTATTATTGCAATTCAGAGAGCCAGCTTTAAGGCTGTTTATGAAAAATACCATGATGAATATGACCCTTATCTCGAGGACCGCGAACGAATTAAGTGGAAATTAGTGGAGCGTCCCAATAGCTATTACTACTTTGTAAAAGAAGATGAAGAAAACATCGGATTTTTACGAGTTCAGACCAATGCCGAGTTAACGAAAGCTTGGTTGGGAACGGCAGCGATTTTGCCTCCGTATCAGGGAAAAGGGTATGGATCTGAAGGATTACGCTTGCTAGAAGAGGAATTTTCAACCGTTAGACAATGGGATTTGTGTACGGTATTACAGGATGCAGGCATGGTCGCCTTCTACGAGAAGAATGGCTACCAACAAACCCATATCGAACCTGAAAAAGAAGGCATGGATATGGTCTACATGAAAAAATTGATAGAGAAATAGAAAGGATGGTTCGGTTAAATTTCTAAACTGAACCCGCCCTAAACACGGTGCCAAAAAGATAAACTTCTCTTAGACACAAACGTCTTTAGAGAGTTTCCTATTTTGGCTTTGTGTTTGATGGGCTTGGTATCTTAATGATGGAAACATGGCAAGAGTTAAAAGTTACAGTGAAGCGTGAGGGTGAGGAGCTAGTCTCTAATCTCTTGATCGAGTTAGGCGCTCAAGGGGTTGCAATCGAAGACAGTATGGACTATGTGGGAAATGTGGACCGCTTCGGTGAGATTTTCCCTGAGGTCGAGCAACAGGAAGAAATCGTGGTGACTGCTTACTATCCCGAAACGGTTGATGTAGCAGCTGTTGAAACGGATTTGCAGGATCGTCTCTCAGAATTGACAGATTTTATGGACTTAGGAGAAATCAAGATTGGCACGACTGCCTTGGCTGAGGAAGACTGGGCTGACAATTGGAAGAAATACTATGAGCCAGCTCGTATCACTCATGACTTGACCATCGTGCCGTCATGGACGGACTATGAGGCGACAGCTGGCGAGAAGATTATCAAGCTAGATCCAGGGATGGCCTTTGGGACTGGAACACACCCGACGACTAAGATGAGTCTTTTTGCTTTGGAGCAAGTTCTTCGTGGTGGCGAAACAGTGCTAGATGTAGGGACTGGTTCAGGGGTTCTTTCTATTGCAAGCTCACTTCTAGGTGCTAAGGAAATCTTTGCCTATGATTTGGATGATGTAGCGGTTCGAGTCGCTCAGGAAAATATTGAGCTCAATCCTGGAATGGAAAACATCCATGTGGCGCCAGGCGATTTGCTTAAAGGAGTGGAGATTGAGGCAGATGTGATTGTGGCTAATATCTTGGCGGATATTCTCATTCATCTGACGGAGGATGCCTATCGCTTGGTCAAGGATGAAGGCTACCTCATCATGAGTGGGATTATCAAGGACAAGTGGGACATGGTGCGCGAGTCGGCTGAGTCAGCTGGATTTTTCCTCGAAACTCACATGGTTCAAGGGGAATGGAATGCCTGTGTCTTTAAGAAGACCAAGGATATTTCAGGGGTAATTGGAGGCTAGCATGCAACAGTATTTTGTCAAGGGAAGTGCAATCTCTCCTGTCACCATCGAAGACAAGGAGACCAGCAAGCACATGTTTCAGGTTATGCGCCTGAAAGAAGATGATGAGGTCGCTTTAGTATTTGATGATGCCATTAAGCGTTTGGCGCGCGTGGTCAATGTGGAGGCGCGTCAGTTTGAGCTGGTTGAGGAATTGGATGACAATGTGGAACTGCCAGTCCAGGTGACTATCGCATCTGGTTTTCCCAAGGGAGATAAGTTGGAGTTTATCACCCAGAAAGTAACTGAACTTGGCGCTAACCAGATTTGGGGCTTCCCCGCGGACTGGTCAGTTGCTAAATGGGACGGTAAAAAACTAGAGAAAAAAGTCGAGAAACTAGAAAAAATCGCCCTTGGAGCAGCCGAGCAAAGCAAGCGCAACTTTGTCCCAAGCATCACCCTTTTTGAGAAAAAGGCAAATTTTCTAGCACAACTGAGCCAGTTTGACCGCATCGTGGTGGCTTATGAAGAGTCGGCTAAAGAAGGCGAATCAGCCGCACTTATACAAGCAGTTGCTGGACTGGAAAAAGGAGCTAAATTGCTCTTTATCTTTGGTCCAGAAGGTGGTCTCTCACCTGCAGAAATCGAGAGTTTTGAAGCTAAAGGAGCAGTCTTGGCAGGTCTTGGTCCTCGTATTTTGCGAGCAGAAACAGCACCGCTTTATGCCCTGTCAGCCCTTAGTGTTTTATTAGAATTAGAGAAATAAGAGGAAGAAAATGGAACAAAAACACCGTTCAGAATTTCCAGAGAAGGAACTTTGGGATTTAACAGCCCTATACCAAGACCGTGAGGATTTCTTGCGTGCGATAGAGAAGGCGCGTGAAGATATTAACCAGTTTAGCCGTGACTACAAGGGCAATCTTCATACTTTTGAAGATTTTGAAAAGGCCTTTGCGGAATTGGAACAAATCTACATTCAGATGAGTCATATTGGCAATTACAGCTTTATGCCTCAGACGACGGACTATAGCAATGAAGATTTTGCCAATATCGCCCAGGCTGGGATGGAGTTTCAAACAGATGCCAGCGTAGCCTTGACTTTCTTTGATGATGCCTTGGTAGCAGCAGATGAGGAAGTCTTGGACCGTTTGGGTTACTTGCCACATTTGACTGCAGCTATTCGTCAAGCCAAAATCAAAAAAGCCCACTATCTTGGGGCTGATGTGGAGAAGGCCTTGACCAATCTGGGTGAAGTTTTCTACAGTCCACAGGACATTTATACTAAGATGCGAGCTGGGGATTTTGAAATGGCTGACTTTGAAGCCCATGGCAAGACCTATAAAAATAGCTTTGTGACCTATGAGAATTTCTACCAAAACCACGAGGATGCTGAGGTTCGTGAGAAATCTTTCCGTTCCTTCTCAGAAGGACTTCGTAAGCACCAAAATACGGCTGCCGCAGCTTATTTAGCCCAAGTCAAGTCTGAAAAACTCTTGTCAGATATGAAGGGATACGACTCAGTCTTTGACTATCTTCTAGCTGAGCAAGAAGTGGACCGTGCTATGTTTGATCGTCAGATTGATCTCATCATGAAGGACTTTGCGCCAGTTGCTCAGAGATACCTCAAACATGTTGCCAAGGTCAATGGTCTTGAAAAGATGACCTTTGCAGACTGGAAATTGGACTTGGACAGCGCCCTGAATCCTCAAGTGACTATTGACGATGCCTATGATTTGGTCATGAAGTCTGTAGAACCTTTGGGGCAAGAATATTGTCAGGAAGTTGCTCGCTATCAAGAAGAGCGCTGGGTGGACTTTGCTGCTAATAGTGGCAAGGATTCTGGCGGTTATGCGGCGGATCCATATCGCGTGCATCCTTATGTTCTCATGAGCTGGACAGGCCGTTTGAGCGATGTCTATACCTTGATTCATGAAATTGGGCATTCTGGTCAATTCATCTTTTCGGATAATCACCAAAGCTACTTCAACGCCCACATGTCGACCTACTATGTCGAAGCGCCTTCGACCTTCAATGAATTGCTACTCAGTGACTACTTGGAGCACCAGTCTGACGACCCTCGTCAAAAACGTTTCGCCCTTGCCCACCGCTTGACAGACACCTACTTCCATAACTTTATCACTCACCTTTTGGAAGCAGCCTTCCAGCGTAAGGTGTATACATTGATTGAAGAAGGAGAAACCTTCGGAGCAAGCAAACTCAACAGCATTATGAAGGAAGTTTTGACGGATTTCTGGGGCGATGCTATTGAGATTGATGATGATGCAGCTTTGACTTGGATGCGTCAAGCTCACTACTATATGGGCTTGTATAGTTACACCTACTCAGCAGGACTAGTCATCTCGACTGCAGGTTATCTTCATCTGAAACATTCAGAAACTGGAGCTGAAGATTGGCTCAGTCTCCTCAAATCAGGTGGTAGTAAGACACCACTTGAGTCAGCCATGATTATCGGAGCGGATATTTCAACAGATAAACCACTTCGTGATACCATCCAATTCTTGTCTGACACAGTTGATCAGATTATCGCCTACAGTGCCCAGTTGGGAGAGTAAATTAAAAGAGTCTGGGACCAAAGTCTAACCTTAAATATAAAAAGCGAACAAAACGAGTTATCTGACACTCAGAATTCTGTCTTGTTCGCTTTTTTATCTAATCTATTGCTTTAAAAAATTTATAATAAAGAATTCCTAAAATCAAAATTTTTTGTCCCGGCTTCTTTAGTTATCCCCAAAAGCTATCTTCTTCAGCTTGATCTGAAGAGAAGAGCCAAACTTCTTTGATTTTTCCGTCTTCAATACGGAAGAGGTCAATCCCGTTCATATTGAGTTCAGTACCATCAGCCCGTGTTCCAAGAAAAGTAACATTGGCTGCGATTAAATCCTTATTGTCAGAAACCCAATTTGTTACCACCTTAAAGGTTCCATTAGATTTCTCAGCAAATGTAGCTAGGTGAGTTCCTAGCTTGTCCTTACCAACAACTGAACCAGATATACTATGATTACCAGGTTGATGCCAGACAATATCGTCTGCCATCGTTTCAAAGACACCAGGAAAGTCACCAGCAATTAAAGCTTGGTTATAAGCATTGAAAATTTCTAAGTTTGTTGACATATCTATTCTCCATTTCTTTTTATGATATAATTGTAACAGTTACAAACAAAAAAACAAGTAGACACTTTTTCGATAGCTAGTATCAAAAGTAGTACTATTGTTGATACTAAAAGGTAAATTTTTTTAAAAAAATAGAAAGAAGATATTTTATGCCAAATAAAGTGAGTGAGTATGGTATTTGTCCATTTGCGACAACGCAAAGGGTTTTAACGGGGAAATGGGCACTGGTAATCATTTATCAGTTGAGTACGGGTACCAAACGATTTAAAGAATTGCAGAGATTATTGCCTGGGATTACTCAAACTATTTTGACCCGTCATCTCCGTCAATTAGAAAAGGATAAGATTGTTCAACGAAAGGTCTATGCCGAAGTTCCACCACGAGTTGAGTACAGCTTAACTGAAATGGGGCAGGAATTCAGAGTTGTTTTAGATGCTGTCGAGAAATGGGGTCTAGATTATATCAAGTTGCTAGAAATGTAGAGGTATTGACTATGTATCAAGAGTTACTTAGAAAAATAGCAGGAGAAAAACCAAGTTATAACCAGGAGGAAATCCAGTGGTTGCTTGATCATTTGGGAGATCCTTCTCCAGAAATTCGTGATGACCTTGTTTTTACAAGCTTTGCTAGAGGGATTCAGGAAGAGCTATTTACACAGGAACAATTTCATTTCATTGCTGAGGAAATTTTATCTGATGGAGGACTAGACAAAGAGATTGATAAGGTAGGCTTGTCAACACTTGAACGTTCTTTTAGGGCACTTATTTATGCCAATCTCTTATCTGCCGATGGCAACCAACACTCTCTTTATTATCAAGTGCTTAAAAGTGATATCAGAAATACGATGCTCGATCAAGGCTTGCACTACCTTGAAAAAGAAGAGGATACGACTGGTTTTTCAAGCCAGTATGGTTGGGTACATGCTTTTGCGCATGGAGCGGATCTCTTGACTGAAGTCGTTTGTCATCCAGACTTTTCTGCAAGTCGAATTTATGAGGTGTTTGAGATCCTTGGTCAACTGTTTAAAAGAATTTCGATTCGATTTATAGATGATGAGGAATGGCGCTTAGCCAGAGTGCTTTACGAACCTATTTTGCAAGGCAAGGTGGATCAAGCGACACTAGCCTCTTGGATAAAGTCACTTGATTTCCCGATAGAAGAGACGGAAGATTTTTATAAATTTTCCAATTTTAGATCCTGTCTCTTAGAAGTCTATGTTCAACTCGACCAGAGAAATAGTTTACAAGATGACTTGAAAAAAGCAATTCAATCTTTTCAATATTAGATTTCGACTATCAAATGTGAAAACTTACACAAAATTTCCAAGCACATTTCTTGAAACCCTTTCCTTCTTCTGATAGACTAATACATAGTTTGAAAAAAGGAGACTTAACATGAAAAAATTTGTTGCTGAATTAATCGGTACTTTTATGCTTGTGTTCATCGGAACAGGAGCCGTTGTTTTTGGAAATGGTGTTGAAGGTCTTGGACACCTTGGGATTGCTCTTGCTTTTGGTTTGGCAATCGTAGTCGCGGCCTTCTCAATCGGAACTGTTTCAGGTGCTCACTTGAACCCAGCTGTTTCTATCGCTATGTTTGTTAACAAACGTTTGTCATCTTCAGAGCTTGTAAACTACATCCTTGGACAAGTGGTTGGTGCTTTCCTTGCATCTGGATCTGTACTCTTCCTCTTGGCAAATTCAGGTATGTCAACTGCAAGTCTTGGTGAAAATGCCTTGGCAAACGGTGTAACTGTCTTTGGTGGTTTCTTGTTTGAAACAATCGCAACATTCTTGTTTGTTTTGGTCATCATGACTGTAACTTCAGCAAGCAAAGGGAATGGCGCAATCGCTGGTTTGGTGATTGGTTTGTCATTGATGGCTATGATCCTTGTTGGATTGAACATCACTGGACTTTCAGTAAACCCAGCTCGTAGCTTGGCTCCTGCTGTCTTGGTAGGTGGCGCAGCTCTTCAACAAGTTTGGATTTTCATCCTTGCACCAATCGTTGGTGGAGTTCTTGCAGCTCTCGCTGCTAAAAATTTCCTTGGAACAGAAGAATAATTGAAACTTAAAAAGCCTTGCTCCTCATCTTGAGGAACAGGGCTTTTTCGTATTATACTCTTCGAAAATCTCTTCAAATCACGTCAGCTTCCATCTGCAACCTCAAAACAGTATTTTGAGCTGACTTCGTCAGTTCTATCTGCAACCTCAAAACAGTGTTTTGAGCTGACTTCGTCAGTCTTATCTACAACCTCAAAGCAGTGCTTTGAGCAACCTGCGGCTAGCTTCCTAGTTTGCTCTTTGGTTTTCATTGAGTATAAGTTTAACGGTTGTCAATTTTCTCTGGATAGAGGTCATGTTGGAAGAGGCGTTGTTCTGCCAATCCTTCATACTTGGTTCCAGGTCTACCGTAGTTGTAGTAGGGGTCGATTGAAATGCCACCGCGAGGTGTAAATTTTCCCCAGACTTCTAAATAGCGAGGGTCTAGCAAGTTGATCAAGTCTTTCCCGATAGTGTTGATACAGTTTTCATGAAAATCTCCATGGTTTCGGTAGCTAAAAAGGTAGAGTTTGAGGGATTTTGACTCGACACAGAGCTTGTCAGGAATGTAGGAAATATAAATAGTTGCAAAGTCTGGCTGAGCAGTGATGGGACAAAGTGAGGTAAATTCAGGGCAGTTGAACTTGATGAAATAGTCATTTTCCACATGACGATTGTCAAAGGATTCGAGGACTTCTGGTTGATATTCGAAAATGTAGTTGGTTTCTTTGTTGCCCAGGAGGCTGAGGTTTTTCATTTCTTCTTGTTGTGACATGATTTTTTCTTTCTAATCTTAAACACCACGTTGGTTATCGTAGAGGAGGGTATGGAGTTGAGGAAGGACGCGGACATTTCCCCAGCTATCGTCGGCAGCGACGCGTTCCCAGAGTTCTTTGAGGCGATCCAATTGGTCTTGGACAATATTGCCTGTAGCCTTGGGCTCAGGATTTCCCGCCGATAAGAAGAGGACATCTGGTTGGTAGCGTTCTTGAATACCTTTGGCGAAGGCTAGATCTGCATCATCAAAGACAGGGATTTTAAAGGTGACTTTGTCTGGGTCTAGTTGGGAAACGATAAAGTCCAAGGTCTCAAAGTTGACTTCCATCTTGGAGGAAGGAGGCTTAGGACTCAGAGTGACTTGGTCGATATCTTTTAACCAATTTTGCCAGCGGGAGCCTTGGGTCTCAACGGCAAGAGTGATACCACGTTCCTTGAGCTTGGTTACTAGCTCAGCCATGTTGGCTGCTAGGATAGCAGGATTTCCGCCAGACAAGGTAACGTAGTCGTAGCTCCCCAATTTATCTAATTCAGCAATGACCTCATCAGCTGTCATGCGAGTTGGTTTTTCAGAACCATCCCAAGTAAAGGCAGAATCGCACCAGTCGCAGTGGTAGTCGCAACCTGCAGTGCGGACAAACATGGTTTTCTGCCCAATAGCACGACCTTCACCTTGAAAGGTTGGGCCAAAAATTTCCAGAACTGGTAGTTTGAGGACACGTTCCCTAGTCATCTAACCACTCCCGTCTAAATTCCGCAAAGGCAGTCGGAGTCTCATAGAGGCGAACGTATTCCAAACGGAGACCACGTTCGTCTGGCAACTCTTGGTTCATAGTTTGAAAAATCCAGTAAACCATATTTTCAGCAGTCGTGTTCATATAGGGAAGAGTTTCATTGAGATAGCGATGATCCAAGTGGGGTTCTAAGTAGTCCTTGTAGATCGCTTTGATGTCTCCAAAATCGTAGGTCATACCACGTTCATCTAAAAATCCACTGACAGCAATCTGCAGATGATAAGTGTGACCATGCAGAGATTTGCATTTTCCCTCATAGTGAAAGAGGTGGTGGGCGGCATCAAAGGTAAATTCTTTTGATACTAAGGTTCTGTGAGGATTGTAGACAAGAGATTCCCCTGTTTCCTGTTTGATTTCTTTGGGTGCAAAAAACATTAGGCCTCTCCTTTCTGTGAGAGATAAACATCTAACCCATGTTGACGTAGGTGGCAGGCTGGACAATCCCCACAGCCACTGCCGATAATTCCATTGTAGCAGGTCAAGGTCTTTTCGCGAACATAGCCAAAGGCACCGAGTTGGTCAGCTAATTCCCAAGTTTCAGCCTTGTCCAGCCACATGAGAGGTGTTTGGATAACGAAGTCGTAATCCATGGCAAGGTTGAGCGTCACATTAAGGGATTTGACAAAGACATCTCGACAATCAGGGTAGCCAGAGAAATCTGTCTCACAGACACCTGTCACGATGTCTTTAATGCCACGTTGCTTGGCAAGAACTGCCGCAAAGGATAGAAAGAGGTGGTTGCGACCATCAACGAAGGTATTGGGAACCTCTCCCTCTTTTTGCTCAATCTCCATATCAGAGGTCAGGGCATTTTCAGTGATTTGCCCCAGCAGAGACATATCTAAGATGTGATGACGAATGCCTTGTTCCTTAGCGATTTCTTGGGCAACTTGAATTTCGAGATGATGGCGTTGACCATAGGCAAAGGTGACAGCTTCGACTGTTTCATAGTGTTCTTTAGCCCAAAAGAGGCAGGTTGTGGAATCTTGACCGCCACTAAAGACGACCAAGGCTGATTGACGTTTCATAGTACTCCTTCCAAAATGGGAAATGTTCAGAGCACGCAAAAAGCTCCCATGAGGGAGCTAAAAAATACCAAGTAGAGGTTTTTTTTAGCGATGGCATGTCCCAAACATCGTAATATTCTACCTACAGTCTAGCATATTTTTTGAAAAATGGCAAAGGACAAGAAAAAAGAGACCAAAGCAAGTACTTGGTCTCTAGTATGATTAGCTCAATTCAGCAACGATGGCCTTGATTTGTTCTGCTGTATGAACACCAGCAACTTGTTTTACCACTTGGCCGTCTTTTTTGAAGAG
Organism: Streptococcus sp. 27098_8_91; assembly: GCF_041432385.1. Lineage (NCBI taxonomy): Bacteria > Bacillati > Bacillota > Bacilli > Lactobacillales > Streptococcaceae > Streptococcus > Streptococcus sp. 27098_8_91. Next base: position 48,987 of record NZ_JAPVZN010000007.1, on the reverse strand, counting down.
AAGAGTTGGGATAGACATGATTCCAAAAGCACGAGCTGTATTTGGATTTTCATCAACGTCCATTTTAACGATTTTCAAAACATCTTCTGAAAGTTCTTCAGACAATTTATCCAAGATTGGACCTTGCATACGACATGGACCACACCAAGTTGCCCAGAAGTCTACCAAGACCAAACCGTCTTTTGTTTCTTGTTCGAATGTTGCATCTGTAATTGCTTTTGCCATTGTATTTCTCCTTTTTAGTTATATTGGCTTAAATCTTGTTTCATGAGATAGAAGAAGACATCTCCATAAGTCCCATGGTAGTCCAAATCATGACCGTTGTAAGTTAATTTTTGGACAGGGTAGTAGTCTGCGACGCCGATAAGGCAAGCTTGTTGTGAACGATCAAAATCTTCATAAGACTCGAAAGTCACAGTTCTTTCGTTCTTGCTGGCATCTAGATAGGTAATTTCAATCATTTTAAAAACTCCTTTATTTAATGATGACTTTATTTTACTCCTTGTAAAAGAGAATGTCAAGAAAAATGATTGCGCACGCAACTTTTTTCTAAAATCATCTTAAATCAAGAAATCCAAACCAGTTTCCAAGCTTTCTTCGACAGCCTTTTGTAGCGAGGCCAGTGTCTTTTGCCCATCACTTGTCAGGCAGATAAAGCTAGAGCGTCTATCTTGATCACAACACATGCGACTGAGTAGACCGCAATTTTTAGCTTCCAAGCGAGCTACCATTCGAGAAACAGCGCTCGGGCTCAGATGAAGCTTATCTGGCAGGTCAATCTGGCGTAGAGATTTTTCTTGGGCCAAGTCCAGATAGTAGAGGAGGTAGAACTCTTTCAAGGTCAGACTTTGGTCACTCTGCTGGGCAATGGTCTCTTCCAAGAGACCTTCAATTTCTTTTTGACGACGATTGAAGTCAAACCATTTTTCCAAATAGGTCATAGTATCTCCTTTCTTTTTAGAGTCATAAGTAGAAGAAAGTCCATTAACGGACAATCTCTGTATCACAAGATGATTGCGCATGCAATAATTATACTACTTTTCAAGAAAGCTGGCAAGAAGGACGCTGAAATCTTTTATCCTAAATTACGCTGTTTTCACTAGTCTGTAATTGCCTGTATCCCCTTTCTTCTCAAACTTTCATCAACTCTTGTGTATTTCCTTGAAATTTTCTGAAAAAAGAGTAAACTGGTATGCAAGAAGTCTATTTCGTGGAGTTTAGGATGAAATTATATGTTCAATTAATGATTCTCTTTGTGATTTCTCTAATCGGAGAGGGGATCTCTAGTTTCTTTCATTTGCCCATTCCAGGCAGTATTATCGGCTTGATTATTCTTTTTCTAGCCTTGCAGTTCAAGTGGCTGCGTATCCGCCATGTCAATATGGTGGGGAACTTTTTGCTGGCCAACATGACCATCCTCTTTCTACCTCCTGCGGTTGGAATTATGGAAAAGTTTGATGTGATTGCTCCCTATCTCCTACCTATTGTCTTGATTGTCTTTTTTGCGGCAGTAATCAATATCATCTTGATTGCGCTTGTGGTTCAATTTATCAAAAAACGCTATGAAGGTGACTACGAAGAAAGAGGTGCTAAATGAGCGAATTTGTATCCAATCCCCTTTTTGGGATCGCCCTGTCCATCTTAGCCTATCTTGGGGGAATGATGATTTTCAGACGCTATCCTCATCCCTTAACGACTCCCTTGTTGCTGTCAGCTATTTTTATTATCATCTTTCTAAAGGTAACTGGCATTTCCTACCAAGATTACTACCAAGGTGGGGTTTATCTTAACAACTTGATTGTTCCTTCAACAGTGGCTCTAGGAATTCCCCTTTATAAGAGTTTCCACTTGATGAAGCATCATGCTCGCAGTATTCTCTTTGGTAGTTTGCTGGCGGTAGTGGTCAATACCTCTTTCACAGCCCTTGTGGCCAAAATCTTTGGTATGGACTTTTTCCTAGCTATTTCCCTCTTTCCTAAGTCAGTAACGACTGCTATGGCAGTGGGAATCACAGAAAAGTTGCAGGGCTTGACTACTGTGACTCTAGTAGTTGTCGTAGCGACTGGTATTTTGACCAGTGTAATCGGACCAACACTTCTAAAATGGCTAAAAATAGACGATCCAGTAGCTGTTGGACTAGCCCTGGGTGGAACAGGACACGCTGTTGGAACTGGAACGGCCTTTCGCTATGGACCAGTTGCAGGTGCTATGGGAGGATTAGCTATTGGTGTTACAGGTGTTCTCTATGTATTTATCAGTCCTATTGTAGCTAATTTGATCTTGAGTTAAAAAGCAAGGGTTAAGAATTTGGAGAACATCGGTTTTATTTTAGGGTGAGGATGAAAAAGATTGTCCTGTGACCCGAAACTATATCTATCTATCTAGGACTTAAGAGTTGAAGAAAAGTGGCGTCAAGGGGATTTTACAGAAATGAATAGAGATAGTTTATGAATGAAAAATTAAATTTTTAAAGAAATATGTGATATCTGGAGAGCTGGTCGAGATTTTATCTAATTTTAAAAATCTGTCCAATCATCCTATTCCACAATATTGGCGGGATGCGTTTCAAACATCAGATTTTTCTAAAAGAAAACAAATCATCCTAGGAGAATGGAAAAAATATCTAGCTGAAGAACTCAGCAATACGATCTCTTATCTAGAAGAGTTTCTGGAGGCTATAGACCTTATCAAAATTGGACCTACCTATTCCTTGCTTTATTCCATTAGAACTTATCAGAGCAAGAGTCTAGTATTTTATGAGGGTAAAATACCGATTTCGGACCGAGAGTTTACAGACCACTTTAATCAGTCAAAACTAGAACTTGACGGGAGTATCCGTGATTTCTATACACATATTCATGAAGGGTTTAATGACTATACCAGTAAAAGCATGGGCTTAGACGATCTAGATATGATTGAACCAATAGCTGATTATGATTGGGAATTTGAGGATCAGTTAACAAATGACATTTCCAGTTATTACAATTTTTTTAGCAATGGTATGGGAAAGTATCTCGTATTAGACTTATCTAAACCAATGAGTCAAGGTGGAGTGTTCTGGTCAAAGGATGAGTTACCCATTTACCCAATCCCTTTTTGGGATTATGTAGATGAATGGATTATTCTGGGGCTTGATTTCTAGGTGTTTGATTGTCAGTGACTTTATTGATAAGGTTAAAACAGAAAAAGGATGGAATGATTTTCCATCCTTTTTTATCTAGGAATAAATTTTTATTCCTGGGGGGACAATGTTTAATCTTTCTTACCTTTTAGTAAGAAGGCAGCCGAGAGGGCTAGGCTGAGGCTCGCCATAAAGAGGAGGGGACTAGTCTGTTCACCAGTAGCTGGAAGTTGTTTTTCATTCGTAGAGGCTTTGTCATTGACATCATTACTTTCAACCAATGGTTTTGTAGTTTCTAGGTTTCTTTCTTCCATATGAACTGGGATAGGTTTAATAGTTGATCCTTCTGTCTTGTAAACAATAGCATAGGTGTTCAGGTCAAGAGCGATAAACTCAAGATACCCATCTCGGATGGTGAACTCTTGTGATTTTAAGTCTTTTGTCGGAGTCAACTGATAGAGTTCTTGGACAGCACCTGAAACTGGTAAACGAACGAGTACAGCACCTTTTGGTTGAACTAATTTGCCATCTTTATCCTTGAGTTGAAGGGCATAAGCATCGTATATCTTGCCTAAGAGTTCTTTGTTTTCAACTTTTTGACTGTCAAGATAACTTGCTCCTTCGAGTTCAGTTGTTCCACTAATAACTTGAGCTCTTGTGGTCTTATCTTTCATTACTTTGAGTTTAAACTCAGGAAGTGTGATGCTTGGTGCTTCTTGGTCTCCTGCAGTCCCTATAGGCTCAGTGTATTCAGGGATAACCACAGAAGGCGCTTCTTGATCTCCTGCAGTTCCAATAGGCTCAGTGTATTCAGGAATTACAACGGAAGGTGCTTCTTGGTCTCCTGCAGTCCCGATAGATTCAGTATATTCAGGGATTATCACGGAAGGTGCTTCTTGGTCTCCTGCAGTCCCGATAGGTTTGGTATATTCAGGAATTACAACGGAAGGTGCTTCCTGGTCTCCCGCTGTGCCGATAGGCTCAGTGTATTCGGGGATTTCCACAGTAGGTGCTTCCTGATTTCCCACAGTTCCAATAGGTTTGGTATATTCAGGTCTTTCCACAGTAGGTGCTTTCTGATCCCCAGCAGTTCCGATAGGACCAGTGTATTCAGGTCTTTCCACAGTAGGTGCTTTCTGATCCCCAGCAGTTCCGATAGGACCAGTGTATTCAGGTCTTTCCACGGAAGGTGCTTCTTGATCCCCAGCAGTTCCGATAGGACCGGTGTATTCAGGAATTTCCACAGAAGGTGCCTCCTGATCCCCAGCAGTTCCGATAGGACCAGTGTATTCAGGTCTTTCCACGGAAGGTGCTTCTTGCTCCCCAGCAGTTCCGATAGGACCAGTGTATTCAGGTCTTTCCACAGTAGGTGCTTCTTGATCTCCCGCTGTTCCAATAGGCTCTGTGTACTCAGGAATGGTTACAACTGGAGCAGGCTCATCCCCTTTACTTGTAAGGATTTTTTCTTCAACTGGAGCAGTTTCGTCTTTAGGAAAGACTGCTACAACAGGACTAGTAGTTGTTGTATCTTGGATGGCATAAGCTTCTATCGAATTGCCAGCTTTACGATCTGTAGCCTCAGGAATATCTAGTTGAACCTTGTTGTCCTTAATGGTTAATACTGTTTGTTCGCCCGATGTGACAAGATGGTCATCATCGACTTTTCTGAGTAGAAGAGGACCTTTGATACCAGGGAAGGTGACAGCGACTCCATCCCAATTACCAGTTGGTAGGGTTAAGGTAACAGTCTTATCTTTGGACTTAATAGGATCAAGGCTTGGACTATCGAGAGACACGGACGGAGCTTTTAAGATATCAAAGGAATCAAGAGAAACTTTCTTTCGTCCTTGTGGAGAATTTGGATCTACTTTCAAAGTGAGAACATGGTCGCCATCTGTTAGATTGGTGAATTCACCAATCAAAGCTCCTTTTTCAGTTGCTCCTGGAGTGTAGAAGTCAAGGGCTGGCATCTCTTTTCCATCCAGTGTGACAAGTGCCTTGCCTAGTGATGCTGTTTTTAATCCATAGATTCTGATACCTGTTCCAGAGAATGGAATGGTTGCAGTGGCTTCAGAAGCAAGGCTATCATCAGCGTTGATGTCAGCGTATTTTTCTGTAGAAGCATAGAGTTCTGCATCGCTCCAATCCTTAAACATGGAACCATACTGGATACGAGGGTCACGGTCGTCGATTTTCTCAACAGTTGCTCCTTGTCCTGGGAAGACTTTGAAGTAATCGAGAGAAATTTTTGCACGCTCATTTGCACGTCCTTTGTGCTCGCGCTTAACAGTGATGGTCATCAAATGAGGACCTGAGGATAGATTTGTGTAACGTCCTATCAATACACCTTTTTCAGTTGCTCCTGCTGTATAGAAGTCAAGTTCTCCAACAGACTTGCCATCGATTTTAACGTCAGCAAGTCCTAATTGAGAAGACTTGAGTCCGTAAATTTCAATACCAGGTCCATTGAAAGGAATGGTTGCTGTTGTATCCTTATCGGAATAATTCCCATTTGAGATATCGGCGTATTTCTCTGTTCCACCAAAGAGTTCTGAGTCAGCCCAGTTTCCATAAGCAGAGCCGTATTGGATGCGCTTGTCACGGTCATCCATCAACTCACTGAAGGCATCGATAGAAGCAGAATCTGAAACTGGTGTTGTACGGTCCCCTAGCATAGCCTTAACGCTATAAGTATAGGCATGACTAGAATCAATTGAGCGATCGATAAAGTGAGTTTGGTTGGTGATGAACTCACGAACGCTAGGAGTTTGGCTGTTTTCATCCTTGCTTTCTCGTCGGATGACATAATGACTTGCTCCCTCAACTGTGTTAAAGTCGAGTTCAGCTGTGACGGAATCTTTTCGAAGGGCTGATAAGCGAGTCACTCGTCCAGGGAAGTTTTCAAAGGTAATGACATCACCCTTTTGAGTCGCAAGTTGGATACGGTTATCTTTGAGGCGACTAGCTTGAACTTCCTTGCCATTAATCTTGATGATACTAGATTCGATATTTGGATAGTCTACGACTAAGTCTCCACCAACATTAGAAAGGAAAGATAGCGTTTCAAGATTTTTCTCTTTCCATTTCATGCTGACTTCAAAGTTACCACGAGCGACTAAGCCTGAGACTTGCCCGTCTTTCCATGCATCTGGAAGGGCTGGTAATGGGGCAATGTAGCCTGTGTGAGACTGAAGGAGCATTTCTGCCATACCGCTGGTTGCACCAAAGTTCCCATCGATTTGGAAAGGCGCGTGCGTATCCCAGAGGTTTTCTAGAGTTGAAGATCTGAGCTGTTCTGCCAACAAACGGTGGGCGCGATTTCCATCTAAGAGACGAGCCCAGAGGTTGATTTTATTGGCTTTAGACCAACCAGTTCCACCATCTCCACGGTGGTTTAGGGTTGCGCGTGCAGCTTCTAGATATTCAGGCTGATCCTTGCCAAATAGAGTACCTGGGAAGAGTCCAACCAAATGAGAAACGTGGCGGTGATGGTTTTCGATGCCTTCGTTAGTGAATTGCGGGCTGTCTTCTTCGTACCATTCCTTGATACGGCCGTCTTGGTTGATATGAAGTGGTTTGAGCTTGTCAAATTTAGCCTTCACTTCTGTCACCAAATCTTGGTCGACCTTCAGATGATTGGCTGCTTCCATATAGTCGTGGAATAACTGCCAAACTAGAGATTGGTCAAAGGTATTCCCAATCGTGATAGTTCCATGTTCTGGCGAGTAGGATGGAGAAGAAACCCAACGGTCACTAGCCTTGTCGTAGTGCAAGAAGGAATTCCAGAACTTAGCAGTTTCCTTGAGCATTGGATAAATCTTTTCCTTAAGATAAGTTTCATCCTTGGTGAATTTGTAGTAGTCATAGACGTTCTGCATCATCCAAGCATTGGCAGCAGGAGACCAACCCCAATAGTAGTTCCAACCAGGAGTAGTCCAGCCAAATGGTGTCGCCTGAGTATGAACCAACCAACCGTTTTCTTGACCTTCTTTGGATTCGATACCTGCGTATTCTTTAGCAGCGATACGACCATAATAGCGCATGTCGTCGATATAATTGATCATTGGCTTAGCCGTTTCTGCGAGATTACTCATGTAGGCAGGCCAGTAGTTCATTTGTAGGTTGACATTGAGGTGGTAGTCTGAGTTCCAAGGTGGATTATCTACAGCATTCCAGACTCCTTGCAAGTTGGCAGGGAGGGCATCTGTCCGGTTACGAGAAGAACTGATCAGTAGGTAACGTCCGTATTGGAAGAAGAGCTCTTCTAGTTTTTGCCCTTTTGTTGGATTATAGGTTTGGAGAGCTTCTTTTGTAGTTTGATTAGACTTGCTACCGCCGAGGTTTAGTTGAACACGATTGAAAAGACTTTGGTAATCCTTGATGTGGTCATTTTTCAGAGTCTCATAGTCTTTGGCTTTGGCAGTTTCGACGATAGATTTGACAGTTTTTTCTACATCAATATCCTTGCGGTAGTTGGTTTTCGGATTTTGAGCAAAATTAGTCTTGGCGCTGAGTAGCAGTGTTGCATAACTTGCTCCTGTAACAGTCAAATAACCATCTTGAGCAGTGACTTGTCCATCTGTCTTGATACCAAGATAAGAGGCAAATTTCAGACCGTTGTCTTTGACAGTTCCCTTGAGTAAAATACCATTAGAATCAACGCTAACAGTCCCTTGTTTGTATTTAGAATTCTCCCAAGAATAATCTCCATTAGCAATCAAATCTTCAGTCAAGCTGTTCCAAAGGGTAAAATCAAGCGTCTTATCTCCCTTTTTAGTCAAATGGGTAACAGTGACGTCATCTGGATAACTAGAGAAGGTTTCTCGTTTGAAACTTGTCCCATCTTGGGTATAGGAGGTAGTTGTGATAGCTTCAGAAATATCTAAGCCACGATGATAGTCAGTAACATTTTCCAAGCCCTTCTTCTGGTTATTAAAGACCATGAAGATATCACCGAAGGCTAGGTAGCGACCGTATTGGGCATTGTTTGGCCCAACCAAATTTCTCTCTGCTAGTTGTTTGGCTTTTTGACGGTTACCGTCTTCTAAGGCCTTACGAATTTCGGCTAAGACTTTGTAGCGGTCCTTGTAGTTTCCTCCGTTGTAGTCTTGACTATCTGGCTGTGGGCCTCCAGACCAAAGTGTTTTTTCGTTGTATTGGATTCTTTCTTCACCGATGAGTCCGAAAACCTTGGCACCCATTTCCCCATTTCCGACTGGGAGGGCTTGTTTTTCCCATCCGTCATAGGAAGGAGCAGTTGGCTGGTTGTAATGTAATTCGTAATGTTCTTGCTTGTTCACAGGAAGTTCTGGTTTCTCGCTCTCCTTATTGTCAGCAGGTGCGGTAGTAGCACTTGTCTCTGACTGACTACTAGTTTGAGGTAGTTCTGCCTCAGGGTTTGTTTGCTTTTCAGCTGATTCAGCTACAGGCTGAGTCTCTGTGTTAGAAGCAACAACTTCCTCTACCTTCGTATCCGGTTTAGCAGAGGTTTCAGTAATTGTTGCCTCACTTTCCGTAATCTCGACACCATCAGCAGCAACACCCTGTGCTGCTAAAAACACAGCTCCAAGTAAAACAGAGGCAGCTCCGACACTTAGCTTGCGGATGCTATACTTGCAGGATTTTTCCCAATATCTCTTATCCACAAAATTCTCCTTTCTTAATTCTGTAAGCGCATACATTGTCTTTTAAAAAAATAAGTCTTGCAGAAATATGTGTGATTTTTTCAGATAATCTTAATATAACAAATAAACAAAACTATTGCAAGGGCTTTCAAGAGAAATGGCCTTATTTTACCAAATTTTAGTGCTTCTATTTTTTTTATAAAAATCGAACTTAAAAATGATTAGATATGAAATGAAATATGAGGAATTAGCCATCTGAAAGCGTAACTCAAACTAGTCAGGCGTAGGACTTTATGGTATAATATAGAAGATTCAAAAAGAAACAGGAGAAATGTTATGAACCTTATTTTAGCAATTGTATTGATTCTTTTGGCTTTTCTAGGAGGAGCTCTTGGAGGTATGTACTTGGTGCGCAAGCAAATCGAAAAAGAATTTGCGGATAACCCACGTTTGAACGCAGAAGCAGTTCGTACTCTCTTGAGTGCAAACGGTCAAAAGCCAAGTGAAGCTAAAGTACAACAAGTTTACCACCAAATCATTCGCCAACAAAAAGCAGCCCTTGCTAACAATAAAAAGAAATAAATAGGAAAAGTCTGGGATGAAAGTTCCAGACTTCTCACTATGTTTGACTGATATTTAGAGATAAGACTTTTTCCTTGCATTCTATTGATAATTGATTATGATTAAGAGGGAGACAGTGGGGAGCTACCCAGTCTGTCAGCAATTTCAGGAAGAAATGAATAATAATGAACTATCAATCAGAAAAAAATACTAGAAAGAAGACTGTATGGATAATCGACCGATTGGTTTTTTGGATTCGGGCGTTGGAGGCTTGACCGTTGTACGTGAACTCATGCGCCAGCTTCCCCATGAAGAAATCGTCTATATTGGAGATTCGGCACGGGCTCCTTATGGTCCCCGTCCTGCTGAGCAGATTCGTGAATATACTTGGCAACTGGTCAACTTTCTTTTGACCAAGGATGTTAAGATGATTGTTATTGCTTGTAATACAGCAACGGCAGTCGTCTGGGAAGAGATTAAAGCCAAGTTGGATATTCCGGTATTGGGTGTGATTTTGCCTGGTGCATCAGCAGCCATCAAAGCGAGTCAAGGTGGGAAGATCGGTGTGATTGGAACCCCGATGACGGTAAAATCAGATATTTATCGACAAAAGATTCATGATCTAGACCCAGATTTACAAGTGGAAAGCTTGGCCTGCCCTAAGTTTGCTCCCTTGGTCGAGTCAGGTGCTCTATCGACCAGTGTGACCAAGAAAGTTGTCTATGAAACTTTGCGTCCCTTAGTCGGAAAAGTGGATAGCTTGATTTTAGGCTGTACTCATTATCCACTCCTCAGACCTATCATCCAAAATGTCATGGGGCCTAAGGTTCAGCTGATCGATAGTGGAGCTGAGTGTGTGCGCGATATCTCAGTCTTACTCAATTACTTTGAGATTAACCGTAGTCGAGATGCAGCGCCCCTTCAACACCGTTTTTATACAACAGCTAATAGTCAGAGTTTTGCCCAGATTGGTGCAGAATGGCTGGAAAAAGAGATTCATGTGGAGCATGTAACATTATGACAAACAAAATTTATGAATACAAGGATGACCAGGACTGGTATGTTGGATCCTACAGTGTTTTTGGTGGCATTCGGACTTTGACGGATGATGAGTTAGAGTTTCCGCTATTTGATTTGGCCAAAATCTTTCGAGATGAGGAGCGAGGATTTCCGCTTTCAGTCACTGTTTTACGATATGGTTCAGCCTACCGCTTACTCTCTTTTGTGGTAGATATTCTCAACCAAGAAGCGAACCGAAACTTAGAAGTCATCCAACGTCAGGGTGCCTTGCTCTTAGTTGAAAATGGACAACTTCTGCATGTAGAATTGCCTAAAGAAGGAGTCAATGTTCAAGACTTTTTCGAGACAAATAAAGTCAGAGAAACCTTGTTGATTGCAACTCGTAACGAAGGTAAAACCAAGGAATTTCGTGCTATCTTTGACAAACTAGGTTATGACGTAGAAAATCTCAATGATTATCCAGACCTACCTGAAGTAGCCGAAACAGGTATGACATTTGAAGAAAATGCCCGCCTTAAGGCAGAAACCATCTCTAAATTAACAGGCAAGATGGTTTTAGCTGATGACTCTGGTCTTAAAGTCGATGTTCTCGGTGGATTACCAGGTGTCTGGTCAGCTCGATTTGCAGGAGTAGGGGCTACTGACCAAGAAAATAATGCTAAACTCTTGCACGAGTTGGCTATGGTCTTTGAACTAAAGGACCGTTCAGCTCAATTCCATACAACCTTGGTCGTAGCTAGCCCAGGTAAGGAAAGCTTGGTTGTCGAAGCTGATTGGCCAGGTTACATTAACTTTGAACCTAAGGGGGAAAATGGTTTTGGTTATGATCCACTCTTCTTAGTAGGAGAAACTGGTAAATCATCAGCTGAATTAACCCTTGAAGAAAAAAATAGTCAATCCCACCGTGCCTTAGCCGTTAAGAAACTTTTGGAGGTATTTCCATCATGGCAAAGCAAACCATCATTGTAATGAGTGACTCCCACGGAGATAGCTTGATTGTAGAAGAAATACGTGACCGCTATCTTGGGAAAGTTGATGCCATTTTTCACGATGGTGACTCGGAACTTCGCCCAGACTCACCACTCTGGGAAGGAATCCAAGTAGTCAGAGGAAACATGGACTTTTATTCAGACTATCCAGAACGTTTGGTGACTCAACTGGGTCCTACCAAGATTATCCAGACTCATGGACATTTGTTTGATATTAACTTCAATTTCCAAAAGCTTGATTTTTGGGCTCAAGAGGAAGATGCAGATATCTGTCTTTATGGGCACTTGCATGTTCCAAATGCTTGGATGGAAGGGAAGACCCTTTTCCTAAATCCTGGTTCTATTAGTCAACCACGTGGGACCATCAGAGAATGTCTCTATGCCCGTGTAGAGATTGATGATAGCTACTTTAAAGTGGACTTTTTGACACGTAACCATGAGGTCTATCCAGGCTTATCCAAGGAGTTCGCTCGATGATTGCCAAAGAGTTTGAACAGTTTTTACTGGAGCAAGAGGAAACCTTTTTAACTCCTGCTGGAAATTTGGCTGTGCTCATTGATACCCACAATGCAGATCATGCAATTCTCCTCCTTAGCCAGATGACCTATACCAGAGTGCCAGTAGTGACTGATGAGAAAGGATTTGTCGGAACCATTGGACTTAGAGACATTCTGGCCTACCAGATGGAGCAGGGCTTGAGTCAGGAAGCCATGTCAGATACGGATATCGTACACATGACTAAGAAGGACGTAGCAGTTGTCAGTCCAGACTATACACTGACGGATGTTTTACATAAGTTAGTGGATGAGTCTTTCCTACCAGTCGTTGACAAGGATGGTATCTTCCAAGGCATTATCACACGGAAGTCTATCCTTAAGGCTGTCAATGCCCTTCTGCATGATTTTAGTAAGGAATATGAGATTCGAAGCAAATGAGAGAAGGAATTTCAGTATTTTTAGAAGAAAAACAAGGTTTGTCTGTAAATTCTAAGCAATCCTATAAGTATGACTTGGAGCAGTTTTTAGATCTTGTGGGAGAACGAATCTCTGAGACAAGTTTAAAAATCTACCAAGCTCAGCTATCTCAGTTTAAAATCAGTGCCCAAAAGCGTAAGGTTTCTGCTTGCAATCAATTTCTTTACTTTTTATACCAGAAGGGGAAAATTGCTACCTTTTATCGTTTAGAATTGCCGAAACAGGCTGAGAAAAAGCAAGTTCAGTCAGAACTTTTAGATCTCAGTTCTTTCTGGCAAGAAAGTGCCTATCCAGAGGGACGCTTGTTGGCCTTACTGATAGTTGAATTGGGCCTCTTACCAAGTGAAATTCTAGCCTTAAAAACAAGTGATGTGAACCTAGATTTTCAAGTGTTGAGAGTCAATAAAGCTTCTCAACAAAGAATCTTGAGCCTTCCCACAAACCTGCTTGCGGAGTTAGAACCTTTGATGGGACAGAGCTACCTCTTTGAAAAAGCTGGGAAGCCCTATTCTCGTCAGTGGGCCTTTCGTCAGTTAGAAGCCTTTCTAAAGGAAAAAGGTTTTTCAGCCTTATCTGCCCAAGGATTGAGAGAACAGTTTATATTAAGACAAATCGAAGAAAAGGTTGACTTGTACGAAATTGCTAAAAAATTAGGATTAAAGACAGTCATGACCTTGGAAAAATATAGATAATGGATATTAAATTAAAAGATTTTGAAGGGCCTTTGGACTTGCTCCTACACTTGGTTTCAAAGTACCAGATGGATATCTATGATGTGCCGATTACAGAGGTTATCGAGCAATATCTAGCTTATATCTCGACCTTACAAGCCATGCGTTTAGAGGTGGCAGGTGAATACATGGTCATGGCTAGTCAACTCATGCTAATCAAGAGTCGCAAGCTCTTGCCAAAGGTTGCAGAAGTGACGGATTTAGAGGATGACCTAGAGCAGGATCTCCTTTCTCAAATCGAAGAATACCGTAAGTTTAAACTTTTGGGAGAGCAGTTGGAAGTGAAGCATCAAGAACGAGCTCGATATTACTCAAAAGCGCCGACAGAGTTGATTTATGAGGATGCTGAACTTGTGCATGATAAGACGACGATTGATCTTTTCTTAGCCTTTTCAACCTTACTGACCAAGAAAAAGGAAGAATTCTCGAAAAGTCACACAACAATCTTACGAGATGAGTATAAGATTGAGGATATGATGGTTATCGTCCGAGAAGCCTTGGTTGAAGGTGAGCAATTATGCTTGCAGGATTTGTTTAAAGAAACCAAGGATTTACAAGAGGTCATCACACTATTTTTAGCAACCTTGGAGTTGATTAAAACCCAAGAAATTCTCTTGATTCAAAAAGAGAGCTTTGGAGATATCTATCTCCTGAAAAAGAATGAGGAAAATCAAGTAGAGCAGAGTCAAGCTTGATAGAGAGGGAATATGAGTACTTTAGCAGAAATAGAAGCGCTCTTGTTTGTAGCGGGTGAAGAGGGGATTAGGATTCGCCAGTTGGCTGAGCTCCTTTCTTTGCCACCGACTGGTATCCAGCAAAGCTTAGAAAAATTAGCCAAAAAGTATGAAAAAGACCAGGATTCCAGTTTAGCCTTGATTGAGACAGGTGGTGCCTACAGATTGGTAACCAAGCCTCAATTCGCAGCCGTTTTGAAAGAATACTCTAAGGCACCTATCAATCAGAGCCTGTCTCGGGCTGCCCTTGAAACCTTGTCCATCATTGCTTATAAGCAGCCTATCACACGGATAGAGATCGATGCTATTCGGGGGGTTAATTCAAGTGGAGCGCTAGCTAAGTTGCAAGCCTTTGACTTGATAAAAGAAGACGGGAAAAAAGAAGTTCTTGGACGCCCTAATCTCTATGTAACGACGGATTATTTTCTGGATTATATGGGCATTAACCATTTGGAAGAGTTGCCCGTGATTGATGAGCTTGACATTCAAGCACAAGAAAGCCAATTATTTGGTGAAAGGATAGAAGAAGATGAGAATCAATAAATATATTGCCCACGCAGGTGTGGCCAGTAGGAGAAAAGCAGAAGAGTTGATCAAGCAAGGCTTGGTAACTGTCAATGGCCAAGTGGTTCGTGAACTAGCAACGACTATCAAGTCAGGCGACAAGGTCGAAGTTGAAGGACAACCAATCTATAACGAAGAAAAGGTCTACTATCTGCTCAATAAACCACGCGGTGTGATTTCCAGTGTGACAGATGACAAGGGTCGTAAGACTGTTGTCGACCTTTTGCCCAATGTTAAAGAGCGTATCTACCCTGTGGGACGTTTGGACTGGGATACGTCTGGAGTTTTGATTTTGACCAATGATGGAGACTTTACAGATGAGATGATTCACCCTCGTAATGAGATTGACAAGGTCTATGTTGCGCGTGTGAAAGGAATTGCCAACAAAGAAAATCTTCGTCCCTTGACTCGAGGAGTAGAAATTGATGGCAAGAAAACCAAGCCAGCTGTTTACGAGATTCTCAAAGTGGATCCAGTCAAAAACCGTTCAGTTGTTCAATTGACTATCCATGAAGGACGCAATCACCAGGTCAAAAAAATGTTTGAAGCTGTTGGCCTCCAAGTAGATAAACTCTCTCGAACTCGTTTTGGTCATCTAGACTTGACAGGACTTCGTCCAGGAGAATCACGACGTCTCAATAAAAAAGAAATCAGCCAACTACACACCATGGCTGTAACCAATAATAAATAATGAAAAAAATCTTAATTGCGCCAGTGCGCTTTTACCAACGCTTTATCTCGCCAGCCTTTCCACCTTCTTGCAGATTTGAGCCCAGCTGTTCAAACTATATGATTCAAGCTATTGATAAACATGGATTCAAGGGAGTTTTGATGGGCTTGGCTAGGATATTACGTTGCCATCCTTGGTCTGAAACGGGTAAAGATCCAGTACCAGACTACTTTTCATTAAAGCGAAATACAAGAGAAGAAGGATCACATTTGTGATTCTTTTATTGTTATAAGAGTAAGTTACTTGGTAAAATGTTGATTTCCACTACCTTTCTCCTATAAAAAGTGGTAAAATGGTTGAAAGAAAGAAGGGATAGAAATGACAACATTATTTTCTAAAATCAAAGAAGTAACAGAACTTTCCGCTATCTCAGGTCATGAAGCACCTGTTCGCGCTTATCTTCGTGAAAAATTAACACCTCACGTGGATGAAGTTGTGACTGATGGCTTGGGTGGTATTTTTGGGGTTAAACACTCAGAAGTTGAAAATGCACCTCGTGTTTTGGTAGCCTCTCACATGGATGAAGTTGGTTTCATGGTTAGTGAAATCAAAGCAGACGGTACCTTCCGAGTAGTCAGCATTGGTGGTTGGAACCCTATGGTTGTTAGCAGCCAACGCTTTAAACTCTTTACACGTGAAGGCCGTGAGATTCCAGTAATTTCAGGTTCAGTTCCTCCACATTTGACTCGTAGCACAGGTGGACCAACTATGCCAGCTATTTCAGATATCGTTTTTGACGGTGGTTTTGCGGATAAGGCTGAGGCTGAAAGTTTTGGTATCCGTCCTGGAGATACAATTGTTCCAGATAGTAGCGCAATCCTCACTGCCAATGAAAAAAATATCATCTCAAAAGCATGGGATAACCGTTATGGTGTGCTCATGGTTAGCGAGTTGGCTGAAAACTTGTCAGGCCAAAAACTAGGAAATGAACTTTACCTTGGAGCTAACGTCCAAGAAGAAGTTGGACTTCGTGGTGCCCATGCCTCTACAACAAAATTTGATCCAGAAGTATTTCTTGCAGTTGACTGTTCACCAGCTGGTGATGTTTATGGTGGCCAAGGTAAGATTGGTGATGGAACCTTGATTCGTTTCTATGATCCAGGTCACTTGCTTCTCCCAGGAATGAAGGATTTCCTTTTGACAACTGCTGAAGAAGCTGGAATCAAGTACCAATACTACTGCGGAAAAGGTGGAACTGACGCAGGTGCAGCTCATCTGAAAAATGCTGGTGTACCTTCTACTACAATCGGTGTCTGCGCTCGTTATATCCATTCTCACCAAACACTTTATGCCATGGATGACTTCTTAGAAGCTCAAGCTTTCTTACAAGCCTTGGTTAAAAAATTAGATCGCTCTACTGTAGATTTGATCAAAAATTATTAAACTGAAAAGATGGAGGTGATGGGTATGGAAGAACCAAACCTAGAAACCTTGATACGGGATCTTTACAATCATGCCCGTCAAAACTTGAGTGAAGATCTAGTGATCGCACTTGTAGAGACTGCTAAGAAATTACCTAGCACCAATGAGCGATTGCTAGCAGTACGGCTATCAGGTCTGGTCACTCTTGAACTTCTCAAGAATCCCAAGACCCCAGCGCCAGAGTTAGTCAATCTGGCCAGCTTTATCCAAAAGGAAGAAGCTAGGTACAAGGGCGCAGCTGCCTCTTCCATTATGATTGGAGAGCTATTTAAAATGCTTTGATTCGTTCGAATCAAAGCATTTTTTTATCTTATACTCTTCGAAAATCAAATTCAAACCACGTCAGCTTCACCTTGCCGTACTCAAGTACAGCCTGCGGCTAGCTTCCTAGTTTGCTCTTTGATTTTCATTGAGTATTAAATTTGTTCAGCCAAAACTTTTTCAGCAAGGTTCATAGCGTGGTCTGACACGCGAGTATAGTGTGAAATAATGTCGATAAAGTTGACACCAGCTTGGGTAGAACATTCGCCGTTGTTGAGGCGTTTGATGTGTGTCTTACGAAGGACGCGTTCCATCTTGTTGATGGCTTCATGGCGTTCAATAAGTGATTGAGCTTTTTCAAGGTCATTGTTTTCAACACTCTCAAGAGCATCTTTAACGAAATCGCTTGTTTGACGGTAAATATCTTCCAACTCTTCTAGGGCTGAGTTAGAGAATTGAACATTCTTGCGTTGCAAGTAGTCGTTAAGATTAATCAAAGCTTCAGCGTGGTCACCGATACGTTCCAAGTCTCGAGAAGAGTCAAGGATGTTGGTTAAGACTTCACTCTCTTTTTGACTCAATGCTTCACTAGAAAGGCTGATGAGGTAACGTGTTAATTTCTCATCGATTGTATTGATAGCTTCTTCAGTCTTGTGCCCTTTTTCAGCTACTTTCTCGTCAGAATTGATGATGTAGTCATAAGAAAGGTCAAATGCTTTAACCGCATAGTTTCCTAAGTGCAAGAGTTCTTTCTTGGCATTTCCTAGGGCGATAGAAGGAGCTTGCTTGATGAGTTGTTCATCCAAGTAAAGAGGTTCGTATTTAACAACTTCGTCTTCACCAGGGATTAGCTTAGTAACAAAGTAAGCCAAGGCACCGATGAATGGGAATTGTACAATGGTGTTACTTACGTTAAAGGCACCGTGTGAGAAGGCAATCGTCATCTCAGGTGAGAGGTGAAGTAGTGCCTGGAAGTACTCGATCATCGCAGTGAATGGGCCTAATAAGATTAAGCAGAGGATGGTTCCTAAAACGTTAAAGGTAACGTGTGTTGCTGCAACCCGTTTAGCAGAAACATTTGCTCCGGCTGCTGCGATAATAACGGTTAAGGTTGTACCGATATTATCTCCGAATAGGACTGGTAGTGCCCCTTTGAGGTCGAGGAATCCACCTGCATAGAGACCTTGTAGAATCCCGATGGTTGCAGAAGATGCCTGAATCAAAACGGTAATGACAGCACCAGCCACAACTCCCAAGATAGGATTTTGCCCCAAGGTAACCATGTATTCCTTGAACTGAGGCAAGTCTTTAAGAGGGCTCATCCCAGCACTAATGAGGTTGAGGGCGTAGAAGATACCACCCACACCAAAAAGGATACGTCCAATATTATTTGCAGTACGGTTTTTTGTAAAGAATAAGAACATGGTTCCAAGGAAAATCAAGGGTAGGGCATACTCGCCAAGTTTGAAACCGATAATGAAGGACGTTACGGTCGTTCCAATATTGGCTCCCATGATAATCCCGATGGCCTGTCTAAGGGTGAGGAGACTAGCACTGACCAGTCCAACTGTAATAACCGTTACACCTGTACTTGACTGGATTAGGGCAGTGACGACAATCCCCACTAAAACCCCTAAGAAGGGATTACTTGTGTACTTGTCAATGTAATATCGAAGGCGGTCTCCAGCAGCTTGTTGCAAACCGTCTCCCATGGTCTTGATACTATATAAAAATAGACCCAGACCACCTAAAAAGTGAAAAATAATTTCCTGCCAATTAATGGACATTTTCTTTTTCCTCCGAAAAATAATCGCGGAATTTCTCCCATTCTATTTTAAAGGATAAAAGTAAATCTAACAAGTAGTAAATGCTCTTTTTTGAGAAAAATGTTGATTTTATTCGAAAAATGGTCAATGATTGTCTAATTTATATTAATTCTTCACTTCTTTATAGTTCTTGAAGGGCTAGTGTTGACTCTTTTTCTAAATATCGTAAAATAAAAATGACCTGTTCTGTGTGTTTTTGGAACAGCTACTTTTTTAATTCAAAAATAAAGCGCTTACTTTTTGTGGAAAGTCAAAGGAGAAAAAGATGAAGAATCCATTTTTTGAAAAACATTGTCGCTATAGTATTCGGAAATTGTCAGTGGGTGCCTGCTCATTGATGATTGGTTCAGTTCTATTTGCAGGTCCAGCTTTGGCTGAAGAGTCTGTCGTTCCAGAAAATGGGGCAACAACTACAGCAGTAGCTTCAGAGCAACCGTCAACCACTACATCAGCAGAAGCAACTACACCAGCACCAGAAGTATTGAAAGAGCTAGAAGCAAGGGAAGACAAGGAAAGTGAGCAACCAGTTTCAGAAGAAAAACCAACCTTGGACCAGTTGAATGCAGGTGATAAAGAAGCGACAAGTCCAACTGCTGAAACTCCTAAGGCTGAAGAAGCACCTGTGGCTACAGAAAATAAGGCTGAAGAGAAAGCAACTGTCTCAGACGTTCCTAAGAATGAAGAAAAAAGTCTTCGACCAAAAGAAATTAAATTTGACACTTGGGAAGATTTGTTGAAATGGGAACCAGGTGCTCGCGAAGACGATGCTATTAACCGCTCTTCAGTAGAACTAGCCAAGCGCTATCGTGGATATGTGGTTAACGAAAAAGCTAATAAGGACGCTAAGGTTGAAGCTCTTGCTAACACTAACTCTAAGGCTAAAGACCACGCTTCTGTAGGTGGTGAAGAGTTTAAAGCCTATGCTTTTGACTACTGGCAATACTTGAATTCAATGGTCTTCTGGGAAGGGCTCGTTCCAACTCCGGACGTGATTGATGCTGGTCACCGTAATGGTGTCCCTGTATTGGGTACACTCTTCTTCAACTGGTCTAACAGTATTGCAGACCAAGAAAAATTCGCTGCAGCCCTTCAACAAGACGAAGACGGAACTTTCCCTATCGCTCGCAAGTTGGTTGATTTAGCTAAATATTATGGATTTGATGGATATTTTATCAACCAAGAAACAACAGGTGATATCGTAACGCCTCTTGGTAAGAAAATGCGTGACTTCATGCTCTATACCAAGGAATATGCTGCTAAAGTCAACCATCCTGTCAAGTATTCTTGGTACGATGCTATGACCTATGAATATGGTCGTTATCACGAAGACGGACTAGGCGAGTATAACTATCCATTCATGCAAAAAGAAGGAGACAAGGTTCCTGCAGATCACTTCTTTGCCAACTTTAACTGGACTAAAGAGAAAAATGATTACTCTGTAGCTATGGCTAAATGGCTAGAACGCAGTCAGTATGATGTTTTTGCAGGTTTGGAATTGCAACAAGGTGGTTCTTATAAGACAAAAGTAAAATGGGATGCCCTTTTTGATGAGAATGGCAAACTTCGCTTATCACTTGGACTTTTTGCCCCAGATACTATCACGAGCCTTGGGAAAACAGGTGAAGACTATCATAAGAATGAAAATATTTTCTTCACAGGTTACCAAGGAGATCCAACTGGTCAAAAACCAGATGACAAGGACTGGTACGGGATTGCCAACCTCGTAGCTGACCGCACACCAGCAGTAGGCCGTACTTTTACAACATCCTTTAACACAGGACATGGTAAAAAATGGTTTGTGGACGGTAAAGTTTCCAAGGATTCTGAGTGGAACTATCGTTCTGTATCAGGTATCTTGCCTACATGGCGTTGGTGGCAAACATCATCAGGAGCTAAGCTCCAAGCTGATTACGATTTTGAAGATGCCTACAATGGCGGAAATTCACTCAAGTTTGCGGGTGATTTAGCCGAAAATACCAACCAAGATGTTCGTCTTTACTCTACAAAACTGGAAGTGACGGATAAAACAAAACTTCGGGTTGCCCATAAGGGTGGTAAGGGAAGCAAGGTTTATGTAGAGTTTGCCACTCAGAAAAACTATACCTATGGTGGTGAGAATGCTCGTAAAGAACTGACTCTATCCGACGATTGGACAAAAGACGAATTTGACTTGAGTGCCTTGGCAGGTCAGACCATTTACGGTATCAAACTTACTTTCGAAAATACTGCTGCTCTTAAGGGTTATCAATTTAACTTGGGTGAGTTGACTGTGACAGATAATCAAGAGGCTCCTCAAGCACCAACAGCTCTTAAAGTAGCCAAGCAATCTCTCAAAAATGCCCAAGAAGCGGAAGCTATTGTTCAATTTACAGGTAATAAAGACGCTGATTTCTATGAAGTTTATGAAAAGGATGGCGATGCTTGGCGCCTATTGACAGGCTCATCTGCCACTACTATCTACCTACCAAAAGTTAGCCGTTCAGCTAGTGCAACTGGAACCAGTCAAGAGTTGAAGGTTGTTGCAGTCGGTAAGAATGGCCTTCGCTCTGAAGCTGCAACTACAAACTTCGAATGGGGCATGACGGTTCAAGATACAAGTCTCCCAAGACCATTAGCAGAAAATATCGTTCCAGGAGCGACTGTTATTGGAAGTACCTTCCCAGACACAGAAGGCGGCGAAGGTATCGAAGGTATGTTGAATGGAACTATCACCAGTTTATCTGACAAATGGTCTTCTGCTCAATTGAGTGGTAGCGTAGATATCCGTTTGACACAACCACGCCGTGTTGTTAGATGGGTCATGGATCATGCCGGTGCTGGTGGAGAATCCGTCAACGATGGTTTGATGAATACTAAAGATTTCGACCTCTACTATAAGGATGAAGCTGGAGAATGGAAACTAGCCAAATCAGTTCGTGGTAATAAAGCTCATGTTTCAGATATCACCCTTGATAGCCCAATTACGGCCCAAGACTGGCGTTTGCACGTTATTACATCTGACAATGGAACACCATGGAAAGCCATTCGTATCTACAACTGGAAGATGTATGAAACTCTTGATACGGAGAGCCAAAACATCCCAATGGCTAAAGTTGCAGCGCGTGTTCTGACAGACAATAAGATCCAGCTTGGATTCTCAGAAGTTCCTGCTGGAGCAACCATTACAGTCTATGACAAGGCAGATTCACAAACTCCAATCGCTACCTTAAATACGGTAGTTGGAGGAGATTTGGCAACAGAACCATTGAGCTTTGAAAAACGTCCAAGCCTTCTTTACTACTGCACACAATTACCAGGAAAAGAAATCAGTAATACTCTTGCTGTGACGATTCCTCAGGATGAAAGAAAGATTAAGGCTGTCAGTCTAGAAGTAGCACCTAAAAAGGCAACTTATCAAGTTGGTGAGGAATTGAATTTTAAAGGTGGTCTTCTCCGTGTCAAATACGAAGGTGAAGAAGCAGATGAAGTCATCAACCTTAGTCATGCTGGTGTTGTAGTCAACGGCTACGATGCTCACCATCATGGCGAACAAGAGTTAACAGTAACCTATCTTGGTCTTCCAGTTGCAGGAAGTTTCAAGGTTCAAGTGACTGGTGAAGAAGCTGGTCCAAAAGAAGTAGCAGCCTTGTATATTAGCAAGCAACCGAAAATTGACTACTTGGTAGGTGATGCTCTAGATTTCTCAGAAGGACGTTTCAAGGTCTTGTATGATGATGAGACGGAGACTGAACATAGCTTTACAGACCAAGGAGTCGAAATTACAGGTTATGATTCTCAAAAGACAGGCCGTCAAAAACTTGAGTTGCACTATCAAGGACAAACTGTCGAATTTGATGTTCTAGTATCACCTAAGGCAGCCATTAACGACGAATATCTGAAACAAGAAATCACATCTGCTCAAGGACGCAAAGAAACATTAGCTTATACATTTGCGGATGCAGCAAAACAAGCAGCTCTAGTTGAGAAGATTGATGCAGCGAAAGCGATCTTAGAAAATCATGATGCTAGTCAAGAAGCAGTCAACCAAGCCTTGAATGACTTGAAACAAGCTGGTGTGGATTTGGATGGCAATCAACGTTATCAAACTGCTAGAGAAGAATTGGAAAGCTTGCTCGAATCCGTCATTGAAAAAGATCCTCAATCTGAGTTGATTGCACAAGCTGAAGCTTTGTTATCTTCACAAACGCCAACTCCAGAAGCTTTTGCGGACATAAAAGAAAAGCTGAATAAGAAACTAGCTCCTGCAGAAGAAAGCCACCATGTGGGTAGCTTAGAAGAAGGTGAAACTGCTCCAACAGTTGAAGTTCTACCTGAGCTAGTGGTTGAAACAGAAACTCAAGCCTTCGAACGCCAAGAACGTCCGTCAGGAGACCTCTTGGTGGGTGAACGTAGAATCGTTCAGGCAGGTATAGAAGGTCAGACTCGTCGTCTGATTGAAGTTGATGCTAAAGGCAATCGCACGCTTCTTCAGACAGAGGTAGTCAAGGAAGCAGTTGCAGAGATTACTGAAGTTGGGACTAGGGTAGAAAGTCGTGTTCAACCATTGGACGGTTCTGGGAATCTTGTTCTCGAAAAACTAGAATTGGAAGTGAAAGAAGAAGCCGTAGCTTTCAATCACCAAGAGCGTCCAACAGCAGAGCTTTTACTAGGTGAACGCCGTGTGGTTCAAGCTGGTGAAGCTGGGCAAATCCGTCACATGATTGAGATAGATGCTAAAGGCAATCGCACACTTCTTCAGACAGAGGTAGTCAAGGAAGCAGTGTCTGAGATTACTGAAGTTGGGACGAAGGTAGAAAGCCGTGTTCAACCACTAGACGGAGTCAAAGATTTGACCATTAGCAATCCAGCATTAGTGGTTGAGGAAGAAAAGGTTGCATACGGCCATGAAGAACGAGTAAATTCGAGCCTTCAAGCAGGTGAACGTCGTCTAGTTCAAGCTGGAGTTGAAGGCCAAACTCGTCGTCTGATTGAAGTAGATACAGAAGGCCATCGTACACTTCTTAAGACAGAGGTAGTCAAGGAAGCAGTGACTGAGATTACTGAAGTCGGTACTAAGGTAGAAAGCCGTGTTCAGCCACTAGAAGGACCAAAAGTCTTGGAAGTTAAGAAACCAAGCCTGGTAGTTGAAGAAGAAGTTCTTGCATTTGGACGTGAAGAAAGAGAAAACTCAAACCTTTTAGCAGGTGAACATCGTCTAGTTCAAGCTGGAATGGAAGGGCTTCGTAGAAATCTTGTAGAGGTTGATTCAGAAGGCAACCGCAGTCTTAAGAGGACAGAACTTGTCAAAGAGCCAGTAACTGAGATTGTTGAAGTTGGTACAAAAGTGGCTGAAATTCCAACTGAAAAACCAGTCGCACCTGTTCAAGTGATTCAAACGACTAAGCAGGAAGTTTCAAAAGCTGAAAAACCTGAAGGAAAACAACTTCCAAGTACAGGTGAAGAAGTAGATACAAATCTCCTTGTTTTAGGATTGGTTGGAGTCCTAGGTGGCTTTGGACTTCTAGCGCAAAAGAAAAAAGAAGAGTAAGTTGAACTTCTAAATTACCGTCTGACAAGATAATAGTATTAAAAGGCAAGAGCTATTTTTGGCTCCTGCCTTTTTGCATTCTTAGAATGTTTGTGTTAAGATTTTTATTATTTTAAAAGAAACCTTGTAATGAAATGTTTGCATGTTCTGCTTTTAATTTTTTTGGTTGTGTCTGTTTATAGAGTTATTTCTAGTAACTCTCATCAAGAATTGGTTTGGGGATAAGAAAGGAAAAAGAAGATGAAATTGTTAAAAGTAGTCATTGCTGTAATCATTGTAGTAGTGAGCCTTGGCTTAGTAGTATTTATAGGAGCGAGTATGTATGCTGTTACTACGATTAATTTGCTATCTAACTCAGTCTATTATGCGCAACGGATGCCTCATAAAGAGGGGACAGAGCCTGACTTAGTTATGCTGATTGAAAACATGGGGGAGATTTATACTCCGAAAATTGAAGGTATTCGCTATGATGATGATGGAGCGAATTTTATCGAAAATTCTATCGATTCAAGTGGTCATCCTACCAGTTTTGGTGAGTTTGATGGAGGTTATGGCTACAGTGATAAAAACGATGTGTCCTATAAGTTTGATAAGGATTTTGAGCTTGAGTGGGCCCTCGATAAAGAGTATAAAGAAATTGATACTGCAACAATTGATGAAACAAAGATAAAAGGAGAGATTAGAGAGACCCTTAAACCCATCCTTGATGTACAATCTAAGCCCGTGGTCAATCTTCAGTGGTTGTTTAATATGAAGTATCAGGATAGGTTTAATTAGAGATGCAGATAGGTCTTTAATTTGAAATTAAACTGAATAAAAATGATTCAACTCTTAGACATGCGATGCTGATATTTCTGAGAGTTTTTCTATCGCAATGCAAAACTTTCAAAATAGATTTTTAAAAATTGAATAGTTTCTGAAGAGTTAGTTCAAAAAATAAAGACACAACTCCAGACAGTAGCTCTTCCTCTATAAATGAGCAACATACCATAGATGAAGATAAAAACAGTGAGGGCTTTCCTCAGAGAGTAAAGAGTAAGTCTGATTTACTAGAGAGACCTGTTTCAGGATAAAAGTTTAAGGTTTTGCTATCTCTTTTATTGATTTTGTGATATAATTAACACGTAAAAAAAATTAAGGAGTCTTTCCAAATGGCAAAATTGACTGTTAAAGACGTTGAGTTGAAAGGGAAAAAAGTTCTCGTTCGTGTTGACTTCAACGTTCCTGTAAAAGATGGCGTGATTACTAATGACAACCGTATCACTGCAGCTCTTCCAACTATCAAGTACATCCTTGAACAAGGTGGACGTGCGATTCTTTTCTCTCACCTTGGACGTGTAAAAGAAGAAGCAGACAAAGCTGGTAAATCACTTGCTCCTGTAGCTGCTGACTTGGCTGCTAAATTGGGTCAAGAAGTTACTTTCCTTCCAGGTGTAACTCGTGGTGCTGAATTGGAAGCAGCTATCAACGCTCTTGAAGATGGACAAGTTCTTTTGGTTGAAAACACTCGTTTTGAAGATGTTGACGGTAAGAAAGAATCTAAAAACGATCCTGAACTTGGTAAATACTGGGCATCACTTGGAGATGGTATCTTCGTAAACGATGCATTCGGTACAGCTCACCGTGCACACGCATCTAACGTTGGTATCTCAGCAAACGTTGAAAAAGCAGTTGCTGGATTCCTTCTTGAAAACGAAATTGCTTACATCCAAGAAGCTGTTGAAGCTCCAGAACGTCCATTCGTGGCTATCCTTGGTGGTTCAAAAGTTTCAGACAAGATCGGTGTTATCGAAAACTTGCTTGAAAAAGCTGATAAAGTTCTTATCGGTGGTGGTATGACTTACACATTCTACAAAGCACAAGGTATCGAAATCGGTAACTCACTTGTAGAAGAAGACAAATTGGATGTCGCTAAAGCTCTTCTTGAAAAAGCAAACGGCAAATTGATCTTGCCAGTTGACTCAAAAGAAGCAAACGCATTTGCTGACTACACTGAAGTGAAAGACACTGAAGGTGAAGCAGTAGACCCAGGATTCCTTGGTTTGGATATCGGTCCAAAATCTATCGCTAAATTTGATGAAGCATTGACTGGTGCGAAAACAGTTGTATGGAACGGACCTATGGGTGTATTTGAAAACCCTGACTTCCAAGCTGGTACAATCGGTGTGATGGACGCTATCGTGAAACAACCAGGCGTTAAATCAATCATCGGTGGTGGTGACTCAGCTGCTGCAGCTATCAACCTTGGTCGCGCAGACAAGTTCTCATGGATTAGTACGGGCGGAGGCGCTTCAATGGAACTTCTCGAAGGTAAAGTTCTTCCAGGACTTGCAGCATTGACTGAAAAATAAGATTATAAAAAAAGAGGCTGGGACAAAAGTTCTAGCCTCTCAATTGTCTTTGGATTGTCGAGCAGGACGCAGTGGTTGAGTGGGCTCTACTACGCTGATTTCATCAGCTTTTACAACCCTACTCAACTGTGCGGAGGTGGGACGACGAAATCGAATTCTAACGAATTACCGATTTCTGTCCCACACTCTTTTTTTGCGCTCTTTTGTAGTCTTAATGATATTAAGGAACTGAAAGATAATTGGACAGAATCCAAAAAAAACAGTAAAATAGAGAGATACCAATCTAAATGAAAATTGAGAGACTAGTGTGATAAAAAGAGAGAATCTTAGAAAAACATCTATTTGTGGAATTATCAATGTCACCCCTGATTCTTTTTCAGATGGGGGGAAGTTTTTTGCCGTTGAGGAAGCCTTGAAGCAGGCTAGAAAATTGATAGCTGAAGGAGCCACTATCTTAGATATCGGTGGGGAATCCACTCGACCTGGAAGTAGTTATGTTGAGATAGAAGAGGAAATCCAGCGTGTTGTTCCAGTGATTAAAGCGATTCGCAAGGAAAGTGATGTCCTCATCTCTATTGATACTTGGAAGAGTCAAGTAGCAGAAGTTGCTTTGGCTGCTGGTGCCAATCTAGTCAATGATATCACTGGTCTCATGGGTGACGAGAAAATGGCAGAGGTGGTTGCTAGGGCTGGGGCCCAGGTGGTTATCATGTTCAATCCAGTTATGGCACGTCCTCAGCATCCTAGTTCGCTCATATTTCCTCATTTTGGCTTTAATCAAGCTTTTACAAAGGAAGACTTAGCAGACTTTGAACAACTATCAGTAGAAGAATTGATGACAGCTTTCTTTGACCGTGCTCTAGCAAGAGCGGAAAAAGCAGGGATTTTCAAAGACAAGATTATGTTGGATCCGGGAATCGGCTTTGGTCTGACCAAGAAAGAAAATCTGCTTCTTTTACGGGACCTGGATAAACTACATCAGAAGGGCTATCCAATCTTTCTTGGAGTATCGCGCAAGCGCTTTGTCATCAATATCCTTGAAGAAAATGGCTTTGAAGTCAATCCAGATACAGAAGTTGGTTTCTGCAATCGGGACATAGCTTCGGCTCATGTGACCAGCATTGCTGCTAGACAAGGTGTGGAAGTGGTGCGCGTGCACGATGTAGCCAGTCACAAGATGGCAGTCGAAATTGCATCAGCCATCCGTCTGGCAGACCATGCGGAAAATTTAGATTTGAAACAATATAAATAACATGAATAAAAACGAAACGAATCAGTGGATAGCAAACTACCGGACAGATCAACCGCATTTTGGTCTGGAGAGGATGGTGGAGCTATTAGCCTTACGTGGCAATCCTCATCTTAAACTCAAGGTTATTCATATTGGTGGAACCAATGGAAAGGGCTCTACTATAGCTTTTTTGAAGAATCTGTTGGAAAAGATGGGACTAAGAGTTGGTGTCTTCAGCTCTCCTTATCTGATTCATTATACCGATCAGATTGCTATTAACGGCGAGTCCATCCCAGAAGCGAGATTGGAAACGCTGATGGCGGACTATCGCTCACTACTTGAGGGGGAGCATGCTCATGATTTGCAGGGGACGACAGAGTTTGAGATTATTACTGCTATAGCTTATGATTATTTTGCTTCTGAGCGAGTCGATGTGGCTATTATGGAAGTAGGTATGGGCGGACTTTTGGATAGTACCAATGTTTGTCAGCCTATCTTAACAGGTATTACGACCATTGGCCTGGATCACGTAGCTTTACTAGGGGATAGTTTGGAAGCTATCGCGGAGCAGAAAGCTGGAATTATCAAACAAGGAGTTCCCCTGGTAACAGGAAATATTGTCCCAGAAGCCTTAGTGGTTATCGACCAGATAGCAGAGGAAAAACAGGCTGCTAGAATTTTTTATGGAAGAGATTATCAGGTAAGCCATCATGAGAGTATTGTCACTGGAGAGGCATTTGACTATACAAGTTCTATTAGACAAGGTCGTTTCCAAACAGGATTGCTTGGTTTGCACCAGATTGAGAATGCTGGGATGGCGCTGGCCTTGTTAGATAGCTATTGCCAAGCGACTGGTCGAGAATTGCCAGATAATGCTTTAGTGGCTCAAGCTTTAGAAGAAACAAGCTGGCCTGGACGCTTGGAAGTTGTTTCTAGAGAACCTTTGATGATTTTAGATGGGGCCCACAATCCTCATGCCATCAAGGCCTTGTTGGCTACCTTGAAAGAACGCTTTACGGACTATCAGAAGGAAATCCTCTTTACTTGTATCAAAACCAAGGCCTTGGAGGAAATGTTGGACTTGCTAGAAACCTTGCCCGATAATAAGATTACGCTAACTCATTTTGAGGATAGTCGGGCGACGGATGAAAAAGTCTTGAAAGAGATGTCTGATTCTAGAAATCTCAACTACCAAGATTGGCAAAAATTTCTAGACCAAAAATTATCAGAAAATGAAGAGAAAAAAACAGTTAGGATTATCACGGGTTCATTATACTTTTTAGCCCAAGTGAGAGCCTACCTAATGGAGAGGAAAAATTAGAATGGATACACAAAAGATTGAAGAAGCTGTAAAAATGATTATCGAGGCAGTTGGTGAGGATGCAAATCGCGAAGGCTTGCAGGAAACACCAGCCCGTGTCGCTCGTATGTACCAAGAGATTTTTTCAGGTCTTGGGCAAACTGCTGAAGAGCACCTGTCAAAGTCCTTTGAGATTATCGATGACAATATGGTAGTGGAAAAGGATATCTTTTTCCATACCATGTGTGAACATCACTTCTTACCATTTTATGGTCGAGCTCACATTGCCTATATCCCAGATGGGCGTGTAGCAGGCTTGTCTAAGCTAGCTCGTACGGTGGAAGTTTACTCTAAAAAGCCACAGATTCAAGAGCGTTTGAATATCGAAGTTGCTGATGCCTTGATGGAGTATTTGGGTGCTAAGGGAGCTTTTGTTGTCATTGAAGCAGAGCATATGTGTATGAGTATGCGTGGTGTTCGAAAACCAGGAACTGCGACCTTGACTACAGTAGCTCGTGGTCTATTTGAGACAGATAAGGATCTTCGGGATCAGGCTTATCGTCTGATGGGACTATAAAAAATCCGCGTCAAGCGGATTTTTCTAGAAAGGACTAGTTTATGGATCAACTGCGAATTAAAGACCTAGAAATTTTCGCCTTTCATGGACTCTTTCCTAGTGAGAAGGAACTGGGGCAGAAGTTTGTCGTTTCAGCCACCCTATCCTATGATATGACCAAGGCTGCGACAGACTTGGATTTAACTGCTTCTGTCCATTACGGAGAACTTTGCCAGCAATGGACGACTTGGTTTCAGGAAGAAAGCGAAGACCTGATTGAAACAGTAGCCTACAAACTAGTAGAGCGTACTTTTGAAACCTACTCTCTCGTTCAAGAGATTGAGCTGGAACTTAAAAAACCATGGGCGCCTGTCCATTTACCACTAGATACCTGTTCAGTAACCATCCACCGTCGCAAACAGCGTGCCTTTATCGCTTTAGGAAGCAATATGGGGGATAAGACGGCTAATCTCCAGCAAGCGATTGACAAAATGCGAGCTCGTGGCATCCATGTTCTCAAGGAGTCTAGCGTAATTACGACTGAGCCTTGGGGTGGTGTGGAGCAGGATAGCTTTGCTAATCAGGTGATTGAAGTAGAAACTTGGCTTCCAGCTCCAATCTTGTTAGAAACCTTGTTAGCGATTGAATCAGAGATGGGACGGGTTAGAGAGGTGCATTGGGGACCTCGCTTGATTGACCTGGATTTGCTTTTTGTAGAGGACCAAGTCATCTATACAAACGACCTCATCTTGCCTCATCCTTATATTGCTGAGCGCCTCTTTGTTTTAGAGTCTTTACAGGAAATAGCTCCGCATTTTATTCATCCAACGCTGAAACAACCGATTCGGCACTTGTACCAAGGATTGAAAAAATAAGAAAACTCTAGTTTCCTAAGTAGATAGAGGAGACTAGAGTTTTTAAAATAGGTCATTTTCTTCTGGTAGGAGAATGGTTTCCTTCCCATCCATATCCATGACCAGAACTTTAGGTGGATAGAGTGGGTCAAAGGGATGATTGAAGTCGAATTCAATCGTAGTTGGTAGATGTTGACTAGAAAAACGAAAAGTGATGGAGCCTTCATGATTCAAAAGTCGAAATTCCAATTCATCTTCTAGCTCAAAAACATGCTTTAAAAAATGATCGATTATATACCAGATTGAATCGATAACATCGTCGGGTAAATTGGTCACCACACCGAAACTGGCACATCGTCTATGAGAATCTGTAAAAGCCATTCCTATCTCCTAATTGATTTTTTTATTATCATACTGCAAACTGCTAGAAAAATCAAGAAAAGTCAACTACCTTTAAAAATATGAGAATGATTTTGAAATTTTTTCAACGAATCTTCATCAAACGCTTGAAAATGCTTACAATTAGTGGTAAAATGAGAACAGTGGAATCATGAAAACAAAATTTTCAAAGTAGAAAGGAAACGGAATGAACACAGATGATAC
Source organism: Streptococcus sp. 27098_8_91 (assembly GCF_041432385.1). Taxonomy (NCBI): domain Bacteria; kingdom Bacillati; phylum Bacillota; class Bacilli; order Lactobacillales; family Streptococcaceae; genus Streptococcus; species Streptococcus sp. 27098_8_91. Next base: position 18,008 of record NZ_JAPVZN010000007.1, on the reverse strand, counting down.
AGTAACAATTTATGACGTTGCCCGAGAAGCGGGAGTGTCAATGGCGACTGTCAGCCGTGTTGTCAATGGCAATAAAAATGTTAAAGAAAATACTCGAAAGAAAGTCTTAGAGGTTATTGAACGTCTAGATTATCGTCCTAATGCAGTAGCACGTGGTCTAGCAAGCAAGAAAACGACAACAGTTGGAGTCGTCATTCCAGATATCACAAATACTTATTTCTCTGCCCTTGCTAAAGGGATTGACGATATCGCGGAGATGTACAAATACAACATCGTCCTTGCCAATAGTGATGAGGATGATGAAAAGGAAGTATCTGTGGTCAATACTCTCTTTTCTAAACAGGTGGATGGCGTTATCTTCATGGGTTATCATTTAACTGAGAAGATTCGCTCAGAGTTTTCACGCTCACGCACACCTGTCGTTCTTGCAGGAACAGTAGACGTAGAACACCAACTTCCAAGTGTCAATATTGACTATAAACATGCTACAGTTGATGCAGTCCGTCATCTTTTGAAGCGAAACAAAAAAATTGCCTTCGTTAGTGGACCATTAGTGGATGATATTAATGGCAAGATTCGCTTAGTTGGCTACAAAGATGCCTTAAAAGAAGCGGGAATCAACTACAGTGAAGGTCTTGTTTTCGAATCAAAATACCGTTATGACGATGGCTATGCCTTGGCAGAACGTTTGATTTCTTCTAAAGCAACAGCAGCGATTGTAACAGGAGATGAACTGGCAGCAGGTGTGTTGAACGGACTTGCTGACAAGGGAGTTTCTGTACCAGAAGACTTTGAAATTATCACCAGTGATGATTCGCAAATCGCGCGTTACACTCGTCCAAACCTAACCACCATTGCGCAACCTTTGTATGACCTCGGTGCTATTAGTATGCGTATGTTGACAAAGATTATGCATAAGGAAGAGTTAGAAGAGCGTGAAGTTCTTTTGCCACATGGTTTGGTAGAACGTCATTCAACTCGTAAAGATTAACAAGAAGAGGTCGGGATAAAAATCCCGACCTCGCTTTTTAGTAGCAGAAACTTTTTGGTCAATAGTTCAAGCATTAAGTTGGTGGTTGGAAGCTCTCGGAGTGAACTAGAAAACAAGACTTGATCTAGTAATTTCTATCTCACCGACTTTTTTATACTCAATGAAAATCAAAGAGCAAACTAAGAAACTAGCCGCAGGTTGCTCAAAGCACTGCTTTGAGGTTGTAGATGAAACTGACGAAGTCAGTAACCATACCTACGGCAAGGCGACGTTGACGAGGTTTGAATTTGATTTTCGAAGAGTATTATCCTTCCATATAGGCTCGTAATTCATCCCCTCTAAGGCCAGCATTGATAGCAATGAGGAGTTTGAGACGGGCCTTTTGAGCGTTTAACTCTTTGACAAAGAAAACACCAGCATTTTGCAGGCAAACGCCACCTCCCTCGTAGGCATAGACAGGTTCGGCAATCCCGTTAAAACAACGAGAGACCAAGGCGATTGGGAGTCCTTCTTGGATAAGGGCGTTCAATTTTTGTGCTGTTTCCTTGGGAACATTTCCAGCACCAAAAGCCTGAATAATAAGTCCATCCAGTTGATCAACGGGAAGTAAATCGAGGAGTTCTTCTGTCATACCGGCATAGACAGGGATAATAGGGACCAAGCCTTGAATCTTATCTAGGTCAAAACGAACACGGGGTTCAGCTGTTTTAAAGTAGAGAATCTCGTGTTTCATGATGAGCCCAAGAGGGCCGTGGGTTGGCGTTTGAAAGGTGCTAACATTTGTCGTGTGCGTCTTGGTCACATACTTAGCAGCGTGAATCTCGTCATTCATCACGACCAAGACACCCTTATCAGCAGCCTTATCGTCACTCGCGACGCGTAGGGCACTAAGATAATTGTAGACGCCGTCGCTTCCAAGTTCGTTAGAGCTACGCATGGCCCCTGTTAGCATGATTGGTTTGTGAGGAACCTCCATAGTGTCAAGGAAATAGGCAGTTTCCTCCAAGGTATCTGTCCCATGTGTAATCACGAAACCGTCATAATGTTCAGACTCCTCTTTGATCTTTTGATAGAGGGACAGCATATGTTTGGGTTTAATATGGGGACTTGGCAGATTAAAAAAGTCGAGAGCATGGACTTCAACTCCCTCAAGTGGATTGGATACATGATTCATAGGGTTGTCTTGACTAGTCACAACAGCACCAGAGTCATCGGCTTGCATGGAAATAGTACCACCCGTATGTAAAACAAGGATTTTCTTAGGCATGATTTACTCACTCTTTCTGAAATGTGGTATAATCATTGTATCACAAAAAGGGGAGATTGAGGTAGGATGGAAGTCAAAGCTGTTTTTTTTGATATCGATGGAACACTAGTCAACGATCGCAAGAGTGTTTTGAAATCCACTAAGGACGCGATTAAGATTGTGAAGGACCAGGGAGTGCTTGTTGGAGTAGCGACAGGGCGAGGACCTTTTTTTGTTAAGGATTTAATGGAAGATTTAGATCTGGATTTTGCCGTAACCTATAACGGCCAATATATCTTTAATAAAAACAGAGTCTTGTTTACAAGTCCTCTTTCCAAGTCTCATTTACGGCAGTTGATCACCTATGCCAAAAAAGAGGGCAAGGAGATTGCTCTAGGGACTAAGGATGCCATGCTGGGTTCGAAAATCATGTCTTTTGGCCTAGGTTCTTTTTCTCAAAGGGTGAGTCGTTTTGTCCCCTCTATGTTGACTCGTACAGTTAGTCATTCCTTTAATCGAATGGTGAGTAAGATTGTTCCTCAGAAGGAAGAAGACTTGCTTCACTTGATGAATCAGCCTATTTATCAAGTTTTGATGCTAATGACGCCAGAAGAATCTGAGAAAGCAGCAGCTGATTTTAAAGACTTGAAATTAACTCGTAGTAATCCTTTTGCAGCCGATGTCATCAACCAAGGAAATTCCAAGTTAGAAGGCATTCGCCGAGTCGGAAAAGAGTATGGTTTTGATCTCAATCAAGTCATGGCCTTTGGTGACTCGGACAATGACTTAGAGATGCTGGCGGGTGTTGGGATGTCAGTCGCTATGGGCAATGGTAGTAGCAGTGTCAAGGAAGTGGCGAAGCATATCACAACCAGCAACCAGCAAGATGGGATTCACAAGGCCTTGGAACACTTTGGTGTTTTGGCTTCAGAGAAAGTCTTTGTCAGCCGTGACTATCATTTCAATAAGGTCAAAACCTTCCACCACATGATGGATGAACGAACTCAAGAAGAGCCACAAGCTTGGGATTTAGAAGGTGCCACCCATAGAGCGGGATTTAAGATAGAAGAACTGGTCGAGTTTGTTCGAGCTGCTAGCTCTTCTGAAAAAGACTTCGAACGGGCAGTTGGACAGTTACACCAAGCGCTGGATAAAGCAGCAGATAAGGTAGCCAAGAAAACACCTGCTAAGCAAGAATTGGTAGGGCAAGTGGATGCCTTAATTGATACCTTGTATTTCACCTATGGTAGCTTTGTTTTGATGGGAGTGGATCCAGAACGGATTTTTGATATTGTCCATCAAGCCAATATGGGTAAAATGTTTCCCGATGGAAAAGCTCATTTTGATCCAGTGACCCACAAGATCCTAAAACCAGATGACTGGGAGGAGAGATATGCTCCAGAACCAGCCATTAAAAAGGAGATTGAGCGTCAGATAAAGGCCTATGAACGTCACAAGGAAAGAGCCGATGAGAAATAGGCGATAGAAAAGGAAGCCTTGAATGCTGTTTTGATTTCCTGGCTCCAACTACTGCATCAACAATTTATGAAAAAAATGAGGTTAGGAGAAAAATCCCAACCTCATTTCTGTTTTTATTACAAAGTTTTATCCTTATCTCTAACGACGAGAAGGTCAACGCTGGTATGGCGTAGGATATATTCTGATGAAGAACCGACTAGCAGGCGCTCAAAAGCATTGAGTCCTGTTGCCCCAACTAAAATCAAATCAACCTTTTCTTTGTCTGGAATTGTTTTAGCTAAGAGAGTTTTAGGGTTACCCATCTCAATAACAACTTTTATGTCTGTGAGACCAGCATCTCTTGCACGCTTTTCGTATTCTGCCATCAAATCGTTGGCCTCTACTTGCAATTCTTCGTAAACTTCGGCATCAAATGTTGAGATGCTTTGAAGAGCACGTGTGTCAATGACATGAGCAATAGTTAGTTTTGCTTGGTTACGCAGTGCTGAATGAACTCCTTTGATGAAAGCCAAGTCAGCTTCCTTAGAACCGTCAACTGCTACCATGATATTTTCATAACGTTGTGTCATAGCAAAAACCTCCTCGTTCTTATTATCTTTATTGTAATCCTTTTCACTAAAAAAGTAAAGTAAAAAACGATAGGAAGATAGGTGCTTTTTGACTTTGACTTGGAGTTTGTTATAATAAAAATAGAAAAGCTAAGAGGAAAAGATATGACAAAAATCGCAGTATTATCAGATATACATGGCAATACAACAGCCTTAGAGGCTGTTCTGGCAGATGCCCAGAAGGCGGAGGTTGATGAGTATTGGCTCTTAGGAGATATCCTAATGCCTGGAACAGGACGAAAAAATATTCTCCAGAGATTAGACACTTTACCCATCACTCTTATAGTTCTAGGAAATTGGGAGGAGAGCTTGTGGCGTGCCTGCCATCGTCAGTTAGATGAAACCAGACCCAGCCATCGTTACCTCTTACGCCAGTGTCAGTATATTATGGAAGAGATCAGCATCGAGGAGATTGAGGCGCTGCAGAACTATCCCTTGCAAGTGCACCGCCAGTTTGGAGATCTGAAGCTAGGGATTAGCCATCACTTGCCTGATAAAAACTGGGGAAGAGAGCTGATTCATCTTGGTAAGCAAGAGGACTTTGATCGTCTTGTCACCAATCCAGATTGCGATATTGCCATTTATGGTCATATCCATCAGCAGTTTCTTCGCTATGGTAGTGGTGGCCAGCTTATCCTGAACCCAGGCTCGATTGGTCAACCCTTCTTTTTATCTGAGAATTTACGCAAAGACTTGCGGGCCCAATACATGATCTTAGAATTTGACGAAAAAGGTTTAAAAGATGCTGATTTTCGTCGTGTCGATTATGATATTGAGGCAGAATTACAGCTAGCCAAAGACTTACAATTACCCTACTACCAAGTTTATTATGAAAGCTTAGTTAATGGGATTCACCATACCCACAATCAGGACTTGTTGCACGAAATCGCTCAGAGTCAAGGACATGATGTTGAATTGGATGACTGGCTTAGTGGTAACTCTTGACATTACAACTAGAAGAGATATAATAAACTTAAGAAAAGAAGGAACTAATCTGACGAAAAAAGGAGAAGAGGATGCAAATTTCAAGTCGATTTACCATCGCGACCCATATGTTGATCATTATTGCCCTAAAAGGTAAGGAAAGCAAGGTGACTAGCGATTTTCTAGCTAGTAGTGTTGGAGTCAATCCTGTTATTATCCGAAAAACTTTGTCCCAACTGAAAAAAGCAGACTTGATTTCCGTCGCGCGTGGAACTGGTGGAGCAGAGATTATCAAAGACCTAGAGGATATTAGTCTTTTAGATGTTTACCAAGCAGTTGAGTGTTTAGGGAAGAAAGGACAACTCTTTAGTTTCCATGATAATCCTAATCCAGCCTGTCCAGTAGGAGCTAACATCCATGGGGTTTTAGATGAGAAATTACAAAAGATTCAGCTAGCCATGGAGCAGGAGCTGAGCCAAACCAGTCTTGCCCAAGTAGTAGCGGATGCAGAAGCAAGGATAGAGAAATAAGAGTTTCTAGAAAGAGGCAGAACGTAGACCTACTCTATCAGTAATAAAAAATTGCCCTTATAGAGGTTGGATACTATATAGTAAAAACTCTTGGAAATGCTGACATAATGCTATTTTTAAGAGTTTTTTTATTTTCTCTAGTAAAAGAAAGAGATTGAAACAAATTGATCAAAATGAACCTTTTTTAAATCTGAAGAGGCGAGACACAAACATAATTTTAGTAGAATATTGAGTATAAATCTTTCCACAATAAAACGCATATTATCAAGTTTTAAACATCTGATATAGTCACTTAGTTTATAAAATACATGTTATAATAAAGCCATGGCATATAGTACAGATTTTAAACAACGAGCATTAGATTACATCAAAGAGGGACACAGCCATGTCGAGGCGGCCAAAGTTTTTGATGTTGGCGTCAGAACTCTCTTCACATGGGAAAAGAAATTACGTGAACAAGGACACTTAGAGCGGAAAAAGCGAGTCGCCAAAAGCCGAAAGATTCCTTTGGAGGAGTTGAAGGCCTTTGTAGAGGCTCAACCAGATGCTTTTTTACGGGAAATTGCGACACATTTTGATTGTGCTGTTCCTTCAGTATGGGCAGCTTTAAAGCAGATTAAGGTCACTTTAAAAAAGACGACTAGCTTTAAGGAACAAGATCCTGAGAAAGTCGCTGAGTTTCTTGATATTTTGAATAGCCTAAAAGATTTACCAGTCGTATATATTGACGAAACAGGAATCGACCGCTACCTCTATCGTCCTTATGCACGGGCTCCTAGAGGGGAGAAAGTCTATGAAAAGATTAGTGGACGGCGTTTTGAGCGGACTTCAATTGTTGCAGGACAAGTAGACGGAGAGTTTATAGCTCCTATGATTTACAAGGAAAGTATGGCGAGCGATTTTTTTGTGGAGTGGTTCAAAACGCAACTTCTACCTGCTTTGAAGACCCCTCATGTCATTGTCATGGACAATGCTAGTTTTCATCCCAAGAACATCTTGGATGAGATTTGCATTCAAGATAAACACTTTTTCTTACCTCTACCACCGTATTCACCAGATTTGAATCCTATTGAGCAGGCTTGGGCTATCTTGAAAAAGAAAGTGACAGATTTATTAAGGGAAGTCCCCAATATCTTTGAATCATTAGAGTGCTTTTTTAAAACTAAATAACTATAATATGCGTTTTTCTGATTTTAAAGACTTTTCTCCCAGCCTCTTTTTACATGTTTTTCTATCAAGTTGCTGGATTTATAGAGTCCTTGCTTTTATTGTTCCTTTCTTGACTTGAGGAAGCTACCAAGTCCAAGGAGGGCTAGGAGGCTGATTCCTGCAAGAGTAAGAAGAGATTTGCTCTCAGTTCCAGTGTTTGGAAGGACTTTCTGAGAAAGAGCCTCTGCAGCAGTTTCTTGGGTTTCAGGATTTGCTGCTAGGTTTTGGGCTTGACCTTGTTCTTGTTCGACATTCAAGCTAGAAAGATCAAATTCTGGTTTTTCTTCCACAGCTGGGGCAACGATGGCACCACCTTGTGCGATTCGAAGAACAGTAGCTGTAAGGGCATTTAATTTCAATCCTTTTTCAGTCCATTCAAGTCCTTTCGGGTTGGCAATTCCGACTGGTCCTGCTTGGTTTTCATCTGCTAAAACTTCAGCATTTCTGAGGTGGGCAAAGGCAGTTCCCAAGTTAAATTCACGAGCTTTTTCGTCCGCATTGACAAAGACTGCGTAGATATCTCCATTCGGAGCAGTGATTTGGTAGCCAATCACTACATCTTCTTTTTCCACACCATTTTGGCCTGGGACAGTGATGAGTTGGACACGGTCTTTGATATCTTGCAGACTCTTGAGTCGGAAGGCATCTGTAGATTGGCGAAGTGCAATCAAACCTTTCATGTAGTCACGGCTCTTGACATTTTCAGGATAAGCTTTTCCATCAGTTGCCTTGGTCCAATCAAACTTGTTGACAGCATCGCTAGAGTCATAAGAATCATGGATGAAGTAAGGATAGTCAAATGGGTTCCCATCCTTATCACGAAGTAAGTGAGATTTGTTTGGAACCTTATCTTCTGCTACTGGAGTCTTGTAAGCAGGGTCACGGAATTGTTTGGTACGTCCGTATTCCTGACCAGAGTGGATAAATGGAGTTCCTTGAGCTGTCAAGACCATGAGATTTCCAAGGCGCAAACGACGATGGATTTCCGCATAGTTTTCAGCCTTGCTTGGGTCTTTTTTGATTGATTGGGCAATGATGTCAAAAAGGGTCAAGTTATCATGGGCTGCGATGTATTGAATCACATCTCCAGGGCTATCTGCTTCAAAGTTGGTTGGTTGAGCAATCAGATTTTTAAAGATGGTATTGATATCGCGTTTTCCACCTGTGATAAAGGCAGGTTGACCTTCGTTTGGATAACCAGATTTGAGGTTGTTACGGATGTCATCTGAAAAGACAGCGACAGTATCGGTATGTTTCATCCAATCTTGGTCAGCAGCTTTAGTAGGCATATTTTCATCACCAGAATAGGTTCTCCAACCTTCACCAAGCATGATGAGATTTGGATTGAGGGCGCGTGCAGCCTTGTAAGCTTCTTCGACAGAAGCTGCATCATGATCTCCCATCATATCGAAACGGAAACCATCTACTTTATAGGTTTCAACTAGATACTTGATAGAGTCTACCATGACGCGTTTAGACATATAGTGGGTTGTTCCTAGACGACCACCACCAAAGCTAGTACGAGGTGTTCCGTCTGCATCCATGAAGTGGTAGTAGTTTGGCTCAAGGTCTTCAAAGATATCAACATTGGCAGTATGGTTGTAAACTACGTCTAAGATAGCACCCATGCCACGCTTATGGATTTCATTGACGAGGTTCTTAAATTCTGCGATACGTTTTTCTGGGTCCTTCGGATTGCTTGAGTACATACCAGTCAAGGAGAAGTAGTTTTGAGGATCATAACCCCAGTTGTAGTTGCTATCGCTTGAAGCATAGTCAGTCAAGCGTTCTTGGTTCTTCAATTCATTGACATAATAGTAAGACAAGACGGGGAGGAGCTGGATGTGGGTCACGCCCAAGTCTTTTAGGTAGTCTAGTTTTTCGATAAAGGCTTCAAAAGTACCAAATGGCTTAGTCAAATCTTTTGCGATGGCAGGATCTGAAGTGAAGTCACGAACGTGAGCCTCGTAGATAACAGCATCTTCACGAGATTTGAAGTTATGAATCTTACCATAAGTCAAGTCTTGAGGTCCAAGTTTTGCTGGATCCACAAAAGCAGCTTTAGCAACCTTATGGGCAGCGTCTGTTTTGGCTAAATCGCTGTTCCAAGCTGCTAGAGATTTGGCATAAGGATCAAGTACGAGGACAGTCTTGCCTTGGCGCTCGATTTGATAGTGGTAGTAGTAGCCAGTATAGTTGCTGATGCCAAGACCAGAGTTTTCATTCAGAGTTTGTTTCCAGGTTCCTTTTTCTCCTTTTTCAAGAGCGACGGTTCCAACCACTTTTTCAGGATCTTTCTTATCGTAGATGACAACAGAAACTTTATCAGCACTTGGAGACCAGAGAGTCAGATCAACACGTTTGCCATCTTCTTTAAGGTTAGCACCAAGAGGGCCATCGTAACTGTAAGTCTCATCTTTGAGACGCCAGCTAGAACGAGTTGTAAAACGGTCTGAATCGTAGGCAACGGTGTAAGGATTTTGAGTGTCAGCAAAATCACCGATGTAGGTTACCTTCTTACCTGCTTCATCGATTGTAACATCGGAGATAGCCACTTTATTCCCTTGGTGGTCAGTGATGTTGGAATGTTTAAGGATGTCTTCTTTTTTAGCACCAACCAAGGTAGAAAAACTGCTTTCAATACGGGACTTAGCCACATGTTGGGCACCAGTCATACGGATGTCATGCACATAGTAAGGGTTGGTGTAGATTGTTTCGTCATCATCCTTAAGGAAGATTTGACTGTGGTTTTTCAGGTCAGTAAATTTATAATCTTCTTTTCTGATTTTCACATCATCGCCTTTCTTGCTCTCATCTAATAGTAAAAATCCAAATTCTCTGGCAGCTTCATTGAGCGGAATGTCGATGTAGCGTCCGTGTTTTCCACTTGCAGTAAAGTCTGTACCGTCAGGCCATTCACCATTGCTTGGAGTCTTCACATCTCCCCAGTACCAGAGAGATTTCTTGTCATAGTTGCCATCGGTGCGGAAATAGTTGACGCGGATCGTTCCCGCTGGCTGAGGTTGGTAGTTGTGGACTTTGTAGTCCTCATCTAGCCAAGCTTCATTCATCTTTGGAGAGAGACGCTCTACTGAACGATCTCCAGTAAGGTTGTCCCCTTTGGTGTTGTTAATGAGGAAGCTGACTTTCTTGGCTTGTTCATTTTTTAGTTTGACATCTAGGTAGTAGCCGTAGTCGTCTTTCTTGGCATCCTTGAAGGACTGGGCGCCATTTGGCCAGTTCTCAGATGGTTTTTCAACATCATCCCAAGTCCAAAGACCTTGCGAATCTTGGTTTTCTTGAGGAAGTTTTTTGACGTGGATACGGAAGTAGTTGTCTGCGATTGGGGTTTCAGATACAGTGTCTGCTAGCGAAGCTTTCTCAGTGGCTAGACTTGATACTTCTGTTTTCTCGTCTTTGTTGTTTGGAAGGTTTGGAGTAGCTTCAGTTGTAGCTGTTTCAGAAATTGCTACTGGTTCAGATGTTTTAGAATCTAGGGAAGCGTTTGCATCTTTTGGAGCCAAAATAGGCGTTTTTTCCTCAGCTTGGCTGGTTTCTGTAGTAGCTGGGCCTGCACTAATAGCGCTTACATTTTCTTGTGTGCCAAGACTAGTTTCAGCTGCAGATACAGAAGGTGCTGTTAAGGCAAGGAGGATAAAGCTTGCTCCAATAAGGACAGAGCCAGTTCCGTTTTTCAGAGAACGGATGCTGTAAATCATTTTTTTATCTGGTTGAGATGACGTGTTTTTCATAGACACTCTCCTATTGTTTATTTTTATCCTAGTATATCATGGAGTAAGAGTTTATGCAATCGTTTTCTTTTGTTTTGTAGATGAGAAATCAGACTAGGTGAAAAATCAACCTCCATTAAAATCAAAACCCCTTTTTGTTGATAGTCTACTGAAGAAATATCCTAGCCTAGGTATAAATATTGAAATTGACCAGCTAATCAGTAGTTCTTGCTATATTCTAGAAAAGCAAGGAAAAGTTTTTTGTTAGACTGAAATATATAGGTTATAGTTAAATAAAATTTGAACAAATTTACTAGAGAACTTAAGTCAATTTCTAGCAATTTTTTTAGAATTCACAATGCATAGTGGATTGAATCTAGAACAGTACATTACGACTGCTAAAAATATTTCTAGAAATTAGTTTGCCTTTCCTAATCGAATTGTTCATACCTTATTTCAATCCACTATGTTGTAAATGAGCAAAAATTTATCGACAAGTGCGAATCCATTGTTGAAAGTAATACTCAATGAAAATCAAAGAGCAAACTAGGAAATTAGCCGCAGGTTGCTCAAAACACTGTTTTGAGGTTGTGGATAAAACTGACAAAGTCAGCTCAAAGCACTGCTTTGAGGTTGCAGATGGACGTTGACGCGGTTTGAAGAGATTTTCGAAGAGTATAAAAACGCATAATATCAAGTTTTTAAGATAACTGACATTATGCGTTTGTATATGTTTTAGTCTGCTTACTTGGTTATAAAACAGAGGCTTTTTTAAAGTTTACTAATGGAAAGAGTATTGAGTTCATTGACGACTTGTAGATTAGCCATGCGACCGATGTTCATGAGTTTCGGATGAACCAATCCTTCAATATCAAAGTTGGTAATGATGGCATCGTAACCCGCTTCCATGATTTCATTGACATTGAGTGTCGCTTTATCCCATGTTTCAAAGTGGATGTTTCTAGAGGTGTAAAATTGATAGAGTGAAATCAAAGCCTGAGGATGGGCAAAGTCAAACTCACTCAAAACAAGAACACGAACCTTGGTTTGGTGCTTTAGGAGTTGTTCCATTAGATCAGTTGCGTGGGTTAAAAGAGTATAGACTAAATGGAGTACAGCGTGAAGTTGCTCCTTTTGTCCCAAGCTAGACTTATAGCGCATCATTTCAAAACTAGCTGCTTCGTAAAAATCTGGGAAGAACTTTTTAATCTTATTCAGTGCATAAGATTTGTTATGAGAAATGATAGATTCTGAGTTGATTTCTTGACGCTCTAGAAATGCAGTGTTATGCAAGTGCCAAATCAATTGATCGGTATTTGAAAAGTGGACATCAAACTGTCGGGTAAGATTGTCGAGGACATCTCGAGCTGAGTGATAGGAGTGATCGACTTTCTCATTGTCTTTCCGCGCCTCTAGGAAATCCTCGACCGTGAAGAAAATCCCCTCTTGAGTATAGGAGCTGAAAATTTGGTCAATGGTTGTAAAATCGAGTGTGATTCCAAGACGATCACCAAGAGATTGCAATTCCTGCTGGAAGTTTGAAAGTTGACTAAAAATAGGGCGAAGAGAGTCAAACTCGATTTCCCCTTTAGGTCTCGGTAAAATCTTTGCTCGATGGAGATTGACTGCAATTTGTGTCTTCAGCTGAAACATATTTTGGTAGGTGATAGGATAGCCTGTGACCTTGACAAAAAAAGTCACAAATTCATCCACATCTTCAGAAGAGAAAGGAAATGGCCATTTGAAGAAACCATAGGCTTCATGGAAATATTGGGCAAAAAAGAAGCGAATGTCTCTTTCGTCTCCAATAATTGAAATAGGGGTCACCTTGAGCTTGAATTTATACTTTGATTGCAAAATATTATTGATCTCAGCAACCTTCTTACGAAGTGAGGGAAGAGAAATATCAAGCGTTTCAACTAGGTGCTCGAAAGTAAATGGTTCTTCTAATAGGAAGAAAGCTTTGAGTACCTGAAAATTAACAGACTCTTGCAAAATGTGTCTATAAATTCGCTCAATACCAAAGTTCTGTTCGTTCGTTAGTCGGATACCAGCAGTTGATGATAAAATATCAAAGCAAGAAAGTTGCTCGCGCATTTCTTTGATATCGCTTTTGATGATGCGTCCATTCAGATCTAGAATATCAGCCAAGGTGTCAATATGAATCCATTCTTGGTTCTCAAATAAGTATTCTAGAATTTTTAATTGTCTCTGTTCTTTGTGAGATAATAGTTCTCTCATGGGAAATACTCCTTGAAAATATAAAGTATTATAAACAAAAAAAGATAAAAAAATTATCAGGGCTTTTCTCTATTATAGCATGTTTTCGAAAAAAACTTTTAAAAATCGTTTATAAATTATCAAATTTTATAATAATTTTACTAAAAAAAGAGTAAATTTGGAAATGATTTGTACCTAGGATTTTTTTTTTTTCTAAACAAACAAAGTGATTGACTATTTTGCCTCTATATTTTATAATGGTAACGTATGTAAAACACATGCGACTCTAATAAAAAATAAATAGGAGATAAGAATGTATTTTAATCGTAAAAATGCAGAGCAGAAGAACTGGCGTATGATTAAAAAAGGAAAACATTTCCTTTTTGGTTGTTCGCTTGTTTTTGCGGTCGGAGCTAGCTTAGCTACTCAAACGGTCCATGCAGACACAGCATCGGAATCTACAGTTGAGAGTGGCTCAAAAGCTAAAGAGGCTAAGCCTGGATATGGTGGAGAAACGGGGACTTATGAAGCTCCTGCTGCTGTGGCAGAGACTCAGCCAGCAACAGTTGAAAAAGCAGTGGTAGCAGAAAACACTACTGCTAAAACAGCTAACAAAGAAGTTTTGACCCAGTTGGTCGAAGAAGTAAAAGGCTTGGACAAAGCAGGAAAGACAGAAGACTCTCTTTCTCGCTTGAACACAGCACTTGAACAAGCACAAAAGGTTTTGGATAAGGCAGAAGCTAGCCAAGACCAAGTGGATACAGCAGTCGCTAGTCTCAAAGAGGCAGTAGCTCAACTTGCTGCCAAAGAAGAAAAAGCAACAGCAGTAGCCACTGAAGCTAAAGTTGAAGAAGTAACGGAAGCGGCAACTGAACCAGTCGCACCAGCTGAACCAGTCCGTTCAAGAGGGAAACGTGATCTAAGTTCACGTGCAGCATACCGTTCAGTTGACGGATCAGTCGCTGAAGGTGAATTTGCTGGTGCGGGTGTCAAGCAGTTTCAGTCAGTTCGCTACAGTGTGGATGGAGACACAACAACTTGGACAATTAGTGTTGTACCGCAGCATAAGAATCACCAAGCTGCTGGCTTGGTGGTCGCATCAGATGATACAATTCAAAGTATTACTGTCGTAGACCGTGGTCCTAATGCTGGACGTCTGAATGAGGATTATTACGTTGAGAAAGATTTTGGAAAGCTCCCTGCTATGAGCAATCACAAAGCTTTGGCGTCTCATTATAAATACGTTGGTGGAGGAGTTCCTGATTCGCTTACCTATAGAGTAGTGACTAAAGGGACCCATCACAATCTGTTTGCTCGTTTTGCAACAGCTATTGTAAAAAACTCACTAGAAAATGGTGGGATGAATGGTTCATCAGCTGTTAAAAATCGTACTTCAGACTTCCCAGAAGTCGGTGTTAATATCTCATCAAGACTTGCACCACAACCAGGAGTCAACAACACTTATACCCAAACAAATGACACGATTACAGTGCCTACTGTAGCTTCTACAGATACAACAATCTCAGGTACAGGTAAACCAGGTGCTATCATCAATCTTAAGAGTAAGGGTCAAACTGCTAAGCAAACCCAAGTTGCGGCAAACGGCCAATGGTCATTCCCACTTGATTTTGGTTTGAATAGTAGCGTCTCTGGTGGTCCACAGTTGGTTACTGGGGATGACATTAGCGTTACCCAAACAGTTGGTGGAGTAGAAAGTGCTGCTACCCCTGTAAACATCTCTCTCGGTCACTCAGAGATCGTACCATCATCTAAATCAAAACAACAGAATAATCTTGTTGCAAATGATAGAAACGTTACCTTGAAAGTGCCACATGATGCGGGAGCAGCTTATTTCCAATTCACAGATACAGATGGCAAGGCGCAAGAAGTTGGACTCAAGCGTACGGCTGTTCCAGGTAAGTGGCAAGTAAACTCTTCAAGCAGTGCTATTGCTAGTGTTGCTTCAAGTGAAGATGGTAAGTTCTACTCAACGATCAACTTGACCTTGAACAAAGATATGAAAGCTGGAACAACAGCTCGAGTTATCTCTAACATGCAAGAAGGTAGCTACTCAAGTCTTCAAGGATGGCAATCACGTAACGTTGAAGAAGCTCCAAAAGCAGAGACTCCAAAAGAAGAAACTCCAGCACCAGTTGCACCACAACCAGAACCATCAAAACCAACCGCTCCAGCAGTAGATGGCGCAACTACAGCCCCAGCATCAGCCCCAGAAATTGTCAATGATTTGGCAGGTAAAGCAAGTACTCCAGCTGATGTAACAGTGAAAGCACCAGCAGGTTCAACTGTTAAACTTTACAACAAAGATGGCGTTGTGATCGGTGAAGCTGTAGCTAACGACAAAGGTGTAGCAACTGTTCGCCCTACAAACAGCCTTCCAGAAGGAGAGATTACAGCTACTTCAACACCAGCAGGTGGTAAAGAGTCAGCTAAGAGTGCACCGATTACAGTTACAAAAACACCATTGACTGAAGGAAAAGTAAGTCAACAATCTAATGGTTCTCTGGTTCTTATAGTGTCTAAGAACCTTGTAACAGTTTATCCTGGAGATAAGATTGATATTGACGTTTGGGCAGATGGGACACCTTCTCTTGAGAAATTCGATGCTTATCAAAATCCAACTGGGGTCGCAGGAGTGTTCCCACAGGGTCACTTCTTCGCAACTGCAGGTTCAAATACCTGGAGAAACAAAAAAAATAAATACATTGGTACAGTTGCTGAGACACAAAAGGCAGGCACTGTAGATGTTGGATTCGTTGCTCGTAATAAAAAGGGTAACCAATTTACAGATGTTATTAGAGTTGTTGTTCTTGAGACTGCTAAGAAGTATGAACCAGTAGCAGGTACAAAAGTAGATGTTGCAGATCCTAATAAGGTTTCTGAAGATGAAAAGACCAAGATCATCGACTCAGTTAAAACTGCTAACCCAAGTCTTCCAGCAAATGCGACATACAGTGTAGATGAAAAAGGGAACCTTACCATCACTTATCCTGATAAGTCAACAGATAAGGTTGCAGCAGCATATCTCGTTAACCCAGCGAAAGACACAACAGCTCCAGACAAACCAGTTGTGAACACAGACCTTACAGGTAAAGCAGGCACTAAGACACCAGTTGAAGTAACTGCAGAAAAAGGTTCAACTGTTGCCCTTTACGATAAAGACAACAACAAGATCGGTGAAGCAACTGCAGGAGAAAATGGTAAAGCAACGATTACTCCAAAAGTTGATATTCCAGCAGGTCCTGTAACAGCCAAAGCAACTGATGCAGCAGGTAATGAATCAAAACCAAGTGATGCTAAAGTTGCGACAGATACAACAGCTCCAGCGAAACCAGTAGTGAATACAGATCTAACAGGTAAAGCAGGAACTAAGACACCAGTTGAAGTAACTGCAGAAAAAGGTTCAACCGTAGCCCTTTACGATAAAAACAACAACAAGATTGGTGAAGCAACTGCAGGAGCAAATGGAAAAGCAACGATTACTCCAAAAGTTGATATTCCAGCAGGTAATGTAACAGCCAAAGCAACAGATGCGGCAGGTAACACATCAGTAGCAAGTGATCCTAAAGTAGCAACTCCAGCACGTGAAAACGTAGCACCAACAGTAGAGATTCCGTATTCAGATCCAGCTCCAAACAAAAAAGAAGTTTATCTTTATACTGGTGAAGATGCAGACGTTGATATTACCTTTAATGATGATTCTGGAAAAATTAAATCAGCTTCACTTAAAAAAGGTGGAAATATTGCCTTAAATAATATTGATGGGAACCCAGAAAAACAAGATAATGAATTTGGATATACTGTAACAGCGATTAATTCTGAAACTGCTACACCAGCAAAAATTAAAGTAACAGGTCGAGTTTCTGGTCTTGATGATAGATTGCCAAAAACAGAAAACGACTCTTTAGAGCTTGTAACACGTTTTGCCACTGCAACTGATACTGATGGAGCATTAATCAATAATACTGCGGTAAAAACTAAGAAAAATGGAGAGGTTGTTGGTTCTTACTTAACCGACCCAGGTGCAGTAACTTTCGTATTAAAAGCACAAACTAAGAAATATGATATTAAAACTCCAGCATCGGCTGATAAAGTAACCGTATCAGATGCTAACAATGTTACTGATAAAGAGTTTGAAAAAATTAAAGAGAAAGTTAAAGTTGAATATTCTCAAAACAATCCAGATGCACGTTTAGCTGACAAAAAAGGTGAAGAAGTAAAAGATGCTTCAACAGTTGTTGATAAAGTAGAAAAAGAAGGAAACGATGTTGTTGTAACCTATAAAGATGGTTCTAAAGATACAAAACCATTGTCAGAATTTGTAAACGTAGCTCCAAAAGTAGAACTTCCATACTCAAATGAAGCTAAGAAAGAAATCTATGTTTATACAGGTGAAAACACTGATTTAACATTCAAAGCATCAGACAACACTGCTGTTAAAGATATGTATGTACGTGGTCCTGGTGGTATTGGAAAAGATAATACGGCAGATTACGGTTTCACAACTGGAAAAATCGAGAATTCAGCAGTCACTCATGGTGATGGTACTGTATCAGGTGCTACAGCTACTATTAAGATGACAGGTGTTACAACACTTAAAGCTCCAAACCATTGGACAAGTTTTGTTGTTGCTAATGACAATGATAATGCACCATCAAATACAGATTTTAATGCATTAGATAAAAATCCGAATGCAACTCAGACTCCAGGATATGTTCACTTTATCGTTAAATCTCAAACAGATAAGTACGATATTGCAACTCCAGCTCCAGCTGATAAAGTTGAGGTAGCAGATCCAACCAATGTAACAAACGATGACTTAGATAAAATCAAAGAAAAACTGAAACTTGAGTACAACAAGAAAAATGACGATGCGAATATCGCAAAAGATACTCCAGTTGATAAAAATGGTAAGATTAAATCAGTCACAAACGATGACAAAGGAAATCTTGTAGTAACATATACAGATGGTTCTACAGATAAAGAACCACTATCAAAATTTGTAACTAAAAAACCAACAGATGCAGATAAGAACGAGCCAAAAGCTAAGGA